>NZ_MWQG01000018.1:0-76590 GCF_002210365.1 Fibrobacter sp. UWH1 | reverse complement strand
CAAGTCCCTTCTTGTAGCGAATGTTCAGTTCCTGTTCGAGAGTCATATAAGCCTTCTTTGCGACGGGGGTATGTTCTTATTACGCCTAATATAAACCGCGTCTCCTCACGCAGTCAAGGGCCGCAATTTAGGCCTTCGTTTGCAAAAAAAAACGGGTAAATAGTGCAAATTGACTCGTTTATCCCCAGAAAAACTTTGTTGAAGTAAATTTGTAAGCTAATTTGTAGGTTAAAAACAATCTTTATATGACAAGATAAACTATTTTTACCCCCGTTTGTTAGTGTAATGGAAGTTAGTCTGTGAAACGCAGATTAACTTTTGTTGTTTTAAAAAAGATTGAAAATGAAAGAATTTGTAAAGAATGCGTTTAAGTCGGTTTTTACACTACTTTTAGCCTGTTTTCTAAGCCCTATATATCTCTTGGGTTGTTGTTTGATGACGCTTATGTCTTTCGCTAAGAAATGTATCGCTTTTTCTAAAAGAAAAATTGGTGAAATTGTATCAAATCGTAGTAGGACTGAAGAAATGACAGACCAAGCTAAAACATCCGGTAAAAAGAAGAGTTTTTTTGAGCGCAGGCGAGGCAATTGTTATAGAAACAGATTCTTTGATTTTACTCCAGTCAACGATATTGATAGTAAAACATCTTTTGGGGCGTTAGATTACGCCTTGAATTCCAAAAATGCATTGGTTCACAATGTGGCCATCTCTGGTGCGTATGGCGCTGGAAAGTCGTCTTTATGGTTGAGCTATGAAAGCAAACGTTTGCCGAAATGGAAAATTCAACGATTTCTTGTGGGAATTTTTGATAAGATTTGGCTTCCGTGCAAGTCTAAAGTTCTTAAAGTTTCGTTGGCAAAATTTGACGAACATGCCGACGTTTCTGAAAATGGAAAGGCCTATAGTAACTGTGTTGTTGTAAATAATACAAATACGTCTACCGAAAAAGAACAAAATGCAAATGTAAATGCCTGTAATGTAAATGATTGCGGAGATGACGATTCCGAAAAGATAGAGTTCCAAATTGAAAAGGCCATCTTGCAACAGATTCTTTTTTCTGTAGAGCGAGAGGATATTCCCTTCATCAGCTCATATAAATTTTCTACAAAAACCAATTTATTTTTTTGGTTGATTACAATAGCGATTGCCGTTTCTTTATCTTTTGTTATTCACCAATATTTGAGTCAAAATGTCATAGGTTTATTTGAAATTAGAAAACTTGAAAGAATTGTCGGAGTATCCTTTTTAGAATGGTTCTACTGGATTGATAGTATTTTTATATCTATTCCAATTGCAATTTACTTTTACCAATTCCTTAAGAAATCTGAAAATGTTCATGTCAATGTATTTACGGTAAAAGATTTGTCTGTATCATTTGATCAAGAGAATGGCTCGCTGATTAATCAAAATTATGCATCTATAGTTTATTTCTTTGAACAAACAAAGAAACGGATTGTTGTATTCGAAGATATTGATAGGTTTGCTTCTAACCAGATTTTTGTTAAGCTTAGAGAACTCAACGAAATCCTGAACAATTGTCCGAAGTTGAAAAATAAAATCAAGTTCGTGTATATGGTTAAAGAAAACCTGTTTTCAAAGTATCAGCGAACGAAATTTTTTGACATTATTGTCCCGGTTGTTTCTTCGGTGAATATGGATTCTTGTGCGGACTTCATTTTGAATTTGCAAAATAACTCGAATAAATATCCGGAATTGAAAAATCTAACCCGTGACTTTATTTATGAATTTGGTCGCTTTATTAACGACAATAGGATGGTCAAGGATTTTATTAATGAATTCATTATCTATCGTCAGCAGCTGATTGATGATTTAAAGGGCGAAGTCGCTGTTAATGTTGAACAGAATATATTTGCGATGATTGTCTATAAGAATTATTACCCCAAGGATTTTGAGGACTTTCATCGCCATAAGGGAATCTTGTGGCGTATTATCCAGAAATACAAGTATGGTCAATTGGAAGAGTCTGCTGACGGAGTGATTGCTGAAAAGTACAATCAGACAGCAAGAACTACATCTTTGCATGATGTATTTGATGAAAAAACTGGTGAAGATAAAGATTGTGTACGTTGGATTAAGTGGCAATGCTTGAAACTTAAACTTAAAATATCAGATGATAAGGAAGCTTTGTCTGAAGAGGATGTCTGTCGCCTAAAGCAAGCTGAAACGAATCGTACTGAAAGCCTTCTCTTTACTATGCTGAAAAACAGGTACATTGGTGAGGACTGTGAATTTTATACATCTCGTAAGTACCTGGGTGGTTTAGGAATTGACGACTATAAATACTTGATGACTGTAAAAGCTGATGGCAAGCCGGAATTTCGCATTGACGTGCACAAGCCGCATCTGGTTGAGCACAAAATTATGGACCACCAGTGGTCTTTTGTTAGTGTGTTAAATTATAAAATGGTTGCCTATGAATTGTATTCTTGGCAATATGATAATAATCCTAAAAGGAATGATATTGTCAAAAAACTTGTTTTGGCAATGAGAAAAGCGGAACGTTCTAATTTCGCTTTCTTTGAAGTTTTTGTGCTACACCTTGACTTTATGATGGGTAATCGAGGTTTTATCATTGATGATAATGATGTATGTGTCATTGGGAACGACTTTATTAACCCAAATTTAAAGACGATTCTCTTTACCGCTGTTTGGGAAAATATAGACGAAAATACACTTTCTGACCTTTTTGGAGAACGATAAATGCCGAACGAAGCTTTCATTGATTTTGTTGAATTTGTTATTCAAAAGGGTGATATTGAAGATGAAAAACGTCAGTATTTCCGGGATTATCTAAAGAAAACTTCTGTTGCAAATAGAATTTTTGGCAGTTCTCGGTATAACGAAAAATTCTTGGACTTTTTTGAGTATCTGAAAGTCCCATTTGAGGATGTACGGAAACTTGAATTTGCGAATAAACGAAATCTGTTGAAAAATAATCTGTTTGAAGTCAATGAAGCGAATCTTGACTTCTGTTGCGAAACATTCAATGAAAATGATGGTTATACATTTAGTTGGCTCTTGAATAGTGTTGATTCTTATCAGCACTTAGTAAAAAAAGGCAGTGCTGATGTTTTAGCTTTGTATATGCTGAAACGTTCACGGAATAGATTCAATGAACGGAATGATGTTCTATTAGCCGTATTGTTTTCGCCGTATTTAGAAGGTGAACTTCTTAGTCTTTTTTTGAAGGCAATAGAGTCTTCTACTATTCATCTGTCTGATTTTTATTCAACTTTGATCGCCAGAGTGGATGGTTGGACTACTTCAAAACGCGATCGTGCGTGTATGATTTGCGAAAAACTTTTGCTTTTTTACAAATTGGCTTTTTCATGGAATAATTTGATTATTGCATATGATTTATTGGATGGGAATGACAATTTTATAAAGTTCATGAAAGATTCTGTGAAGGATGGGTATAATGAACTTGGGATGTTCAAGTATCAAAAAAGCATTGACAAAGATTCTTTACGAAATTTTGTAAGATTTATTTTTGAAACTACATTTGTTTCGTTTTCTACTTTTAGGTCATTTGTAGAATACATGTCAAAGAATCATCAGTTTGTTCCTGATATCATGTATGATCATTATTTGGGGACGGGCGTTTTTGATGCGCGTGTGATACAATTCTTTAATGCTGATAAGTGTTCCTACGTGATAGGCTTGTATTTAGGCGCCCCCTATCGCGTGTACTACAGACATTCTTCCTTGTTATGTTATTTGGCGAAGGGCCATATTGCTTATGTTATGAAATTGTTGGACACGAAGCGGGTTCATGACAATATCTGCATATGCGCGTCTCTTTTGTATAATCTCGTTGACGAAAAGTCCGATGAATGCATAATTGATAATGTGGAATTTGAATACATCTTACATTCGATTCCCGCTGAAACCATAGACGATGTCTTTGATGCCTGGAAGAAGGTTTATGATGAAGATCTCGCAAAAAAACTGATTAACCGAATTTTGGGATATTCTGACATACTGTTAAAAAAGATGGATTCGGATTCTGTAGAAAAATGTGCTCATTGGTCGCACTTGATTGCTTCTATTGTAGAGAGTACCGACCCGGGTATGATGTATAAGTATTATGCTCATATGAAGCGGACTTTCGAGCCTAAGTTCAATGAAGAATTCACGGGAAGCGATGCTTATGAACGTTATAAAAAGGACTGTGCTAAAATTGGACGTGGATTTTATGGTGCTCATTAAGCTATAAACGTTTTTTTTGTGGAAATGACCCGCTCTGGCGGGTCTTTTTTCGTATTGTACCCATATATGGGTGTCTCTGGCGGGGGAGGGTGGACGTAAGGTTTACATTTTATTAACTTTGACCGGTATAATTTGATCATTTTGGCGGAGCAGATGGTAAAGCAAACAGAAATGGTTTCCGTAATCATGCCTAGCTATAATACTGGAAAGTATGTAGCTGATTCCATCCGTTCTGTTTTGGCCCAGACCTACACCAACTGGGAACTGATTATCGTCGATGACTGCAGTTCCGACGACTCGCTGGACGTCATTGATTCCTTGTGTCATCCTGAGCGAAGCGTAGCAGAGTCGATATATGAAACTAGGAACTTTAGTTCCTTAGTTGAATTAGGTTCGAAGGAGCAGGATCTTGCTTCCCGAATCCGCATTTTCGTAAACGAAAAGAACAGCGGTGCGGCCGTCTCACGGAACAAGGCTGTGTTACATAATTGTTTGGGGGCTAACTCATGAATACAAAATCTTTCTCAGTCGCAATGTGCGTTTATGGAAAAGATAATCCAGAGTATTTTAGACTTGCCGTAGAATCAATTCTCAATCAAACAGTAAAACCTGCAGAGATTGTTTTAGTTGTTGATGGTCCTGTTCCTGATGATTTGAATGCTGTTATTCTTGGTTTTGAAAAACTGTCGGAATTTAAGGTCTTTCGTTTTGAAAAAAATCAGGGACATGGTGTTGCTCGTAGCAAATGTTTGGAATTGTGTAGTCAAGAACTAGTGGCTCTTATGGATGCGGATGATTTGAGTGTCCCAAATCGGTTTGAACTTCAGTTGAAAAAATTTGATGAAAATTCAGATCTTGACATTGTTGGAGGAAATATCACTGAATTCATTGATGATCCATCCTGTGTAGTAGGAAAGAGAATTGTTCCTACAACTGATGGAAATATTAAAACCTATTTAAGAAAACGCTGTCCGATGAATCAAATGACTGTGATGTTCAAGAAGAAGTCGATTTTGAAGGCCGGTGGGTATTTGGACTGGTTTTGTAATGAAGATTATTACCTTTGGATTAGGATGTATCTTGCAAATATGAACTTTGCGAATATTCCTGATAATTTGGTTAATGTTCGCGTTGGGAAGGATATGTATCAGCGTCGTGGCGGTTGGAAATATTTTAAGAGTGAAGTAAAATTGCAGTGGTTTATGCTGAAAAAAGATGTGATATCATTGCCTCGATTTGCTTATAACATTGCCTTAAGACTTGTATTACAAGTCTTGATGCCTAATAGAGTTCGCGGATTTTTGTTCCAAAAATTTGCAAGAGTTAAAGGTGTGTGATGCGTAGCTTTATTATCAAATTTTTGAAGATACATCCTAGAATTTTGGTGATTATTTGGACTGTTGCAAGATATATTCTTCAATTTTGTTCAATATTTGTTCCTGTTAATAAAAAGCAAATATTGTTCGCTTCATTTGGTGGACGTAAATTTGATGATAGCCCGAAAGCTATTTATGATGAAATTTGCAGGCGTAAAGAGTTTGCTGATTGGAATCTTATTTGGGCTTTTGTAAATCCTCAAAACTTTGATATACCCAGGGGGAAGAAAATAAGAATGGATTCTTTTTCATTCTTCATTGCATTACTTCAAAGTTATGTGTGGGTCAGCAATTCGGGTATGGATCGTGATATATTTTTAAACCTAAAGCATACGATTAAGGTTGAAACTTGGCATGGTACACCTTTGAAAAAAATTTGTGGTGATGAACATCAAAATACAATGGGGGGCAAAAGAGAATTGAGAGGTCCCTTAGATTCTAGAACGATTCGCTGTGCGCAAAGTGTATTTGATAGGGATATCTTTAAAAGAATTTTTCATGCTACAGAAAATAGTTTTTTGATGTGTGATTTGCCTAGAAATGACAAATTGCGGTGCTATACGGAACGTGAGTTGATTGAAATAAAACAGAAGTTAAATATTCCGTTAAATAAAAAGGTCATCTTGTACGCACCCACCTACAGAGAATATTTGTGGGATGAAAATGGCGAAAACCTTTTAGTTCCTCCAATTAATCTAGGTAAATGGGAAAGAAAACTTGCGTCTGAATATGTTTTGTTATTTAGAGCTCATTATGCGGTGGGAACAGCTTTGAATGTCCAGACGAATGATTTCGTTAAGGATGTTTCGTCTTATCCTGTGTTAAATGATCTTTATGCAATATCAGATATGATGATTTCTGATTATTCGAGTTGTTATTTTGATTTCTCAATACTTCATAGGCCTATGTTAAATTTTGCATATGACTTAGAGGAATATGAAACGAAAAGAGGCTTATACTTGAAACTAGAAGATTGTTTGGAATGTTCTATTAATAGAGATGAAGACAGCTTGCTTTCTGAAATTAAATCACTTGATTTTGAACAGGAAATTATGAAAACAATTCGTTTCCAGCAACGGTTTGCTCCTTTTGCGGGCCACGCAAGTGAAGTACTTGTAGACGAAATTTTAAAAAGGGTGTAGAATGAAAAAAGTTATTACTTATGGAACATTTGATTTGTTGCATTATGGACATATCAATCTTTTGAAAAGAGCGAAGGCTCTTGGTGATTACTTAATTGTAGCTCTTTCCACGGATGAATTTAATTGGAATTCTAAGGGAAAGAAGTGTTATTTTAGCTATGAAAAGAGAAAGGCTTTATTGGAAGCGATTCGATATGTAGATCTCGTAATTCCTGAAGAAAATTGGGAACAAAAAAGAAGTGATGTACACGAATTTAAAGTAGATACGTTTGTAATGGGTGATGATTGGCTTGGCAAATTTGATTTTTTGAAAGAAGAGGGGGTTGATGTGGTTTATTTGGCTAGAACACCAGAAATCAGCACAACTCAGATAAAAAATGATTTGAACAAGAAACAAATTAAAAAACCTTAAATGTTGAAATTGTAACGTGAAAAGAATTCTTTATATTGTCGATAAATTGCAACCTAGGTCAGGAATTACTTCAATCGTTATGAATTATTATCGTTTTTTTGATAATAGTTCTATTTGTGTTGATTTTCTCACCTATGATTTGAACACTGTAGAGTTGGAAAAAGAAATTGAAACTCTTGGTGGACGTGTCTATCATATGCCTGTATTATCCTTAACAAATTTTTTTGTTTTTTTTAAATGGATGAAAAGTTTTTTTAGAAAAAAAATCGGAGTGTATGATATAGTTCACTCTCATTTCATTCAAGTTGATTTATTGACTTTAATATGCGCAAAAAAATATGGACGTGTAACAAAATATATATCTCATAGTCACAATGCAAAATTTGCGGACACCCTTTTAAGAAGTGTACGAAATTATTGTTTATGCTTCCCTCTTCGTTTTTTGGCAAATTATAAATTTGCTTGTTCTCGAAAAGCTGGTGTCGCTACATTTGGAAAAAAATTTTTGACTTGTAAAAATTCAAGCATTTTAAACAATGCAATTGAGTGTAAAAAATTTTCGTATGATGTTCTTGCTAGGAAACGTCTTCGGGATGAGTTTGATATTGGTGATTTTTTCCTGATAGGAACTGTTGGCCGTTTATGTTACCAAAAAAATTATTTTTATTTGTTAGATATTATGTCTTTGTTGAAAAAGGCAAAACGTCCGTACAAACTGATTATTGTTGGTGAGGGGCCTCTTGAAAGTGATTTGAAAAAAAAAGTAATGGAATTGGGTCTGGAAAAGGATGTTATTTTTACTGGTTTAAGACTAGATGTTCATCAAATGTATCAAATGATGGATCTTTTTGTCCTTACGTCCTTTTATGAAGGCTTGCCTGTTGTTGGAATTGAGGCTCAGGTTTCGGGCTTGCCGTGTTTATTTAGTGAAAATATTACAAGTGAGGTTGGTATCTTGAAGTATGATTTTTTACCTATCGCGGATAATTCTAAAGGTATGTGGGTTGCTAAAATTGAAGAAGTAGATATGAATGAAAATCGTCATGATGCTTTTAATATGATGCTGAATAGTGGTTATGACATTGAATATGAATCGAAAAAATTGCAACGCTTTTATGAATGTTTGTGATTGTGGCAAAGAATGATACCTTACATAGTAATTCTATTTTTATCAATTGTAATTGTTTTTTGCGGAGTTTTTTCGCTAGAAAATAATTGTGTGAAAATACAGGGATGTTCAAAACAAATTGAATTGTTTGCATTTTTTGTATTTTTCTTCTACTTGTTTTTTTTGACGGCTTTTAGATCTGTTGAAATAGGGAATGATACCATTGCTTATAAAAATGCTTTTGAATATCTCGTTTCTAATGGAGTAAGTCAAGATTTCCGGTTAGAAAAAGGGTTTCAGTACTTTTGTGTTTTTATTGGAAAAATTTTTCCGGATTTTAGATTTTTTCTTTTTATTCATTCAGCAATCTGTTACGGAGTTGTTGCTTATTATGTTTATTTTTACTCAAAGAATAAGTATTTGTCTTGTTTGTTAACGTTGTGTTTGTGCTTTTCTGGTTTTACTAACATTTTAAGGCAAGATCTTGCTTTAGTTGCTGGAATTGTTGCATATCTATTTCTAAAAAAAGGAAGAATTTTTGCTTTTGTTTTGCTTGTTGTCTTTGCCGCACAATTCCATTCCACGGCTTATTGTTTGTTGATACTTCTGTTTCATCGTTTATTTGATGTAAAACCGATTTATTTATTCCCAATAATCGTTGTTGTTCTTGTGCTGTCTGCTGCAAATTTTTTGGTATCACCAATGTTGTTGGTATCTGACAAATATGCTTATTATCTGTCAAGCAATCGTGTTGGATCTGGGTGGCTTGCTTTAGGATATTATATGATTCGCTCTATTGTATTTTATATGTTTGCATATTATTCTTTTTTCCCAGATTCAAAGTCGCGTTCTCTAACAATGTCTGTTTTTATAATTCCAATATTTTTTTGTGCGGCTGGATTTCAAATGAATTTGATTCAACGTATGGCTGATTTTTTCTTTATTTTTGCTGTGGTTGAATTACCCAATGCCTATGTTCAGACTAAAAGAATGCAAACACAAGGAACGTTTGCTCTTTTATCTTTGGTTTTGATTGCTTTTTTCTTTATTTCATTGATTTTTAAACCTGATTGGAATTTTTTGTATCCATATTCTTTTTTCTGGAACTGATATTTGAGGATAAATATGATTCCAAAGATTATACATTATTGTTGGTTTGGAGGAAAGAATCTTCCGCCATTAGCTAGAAAATGCATTGAAAGCTGGAAAAAACATTTACCAGATTATGAAATTGTTGAATGGAATGAAAAAAATTTTGATGTGAATCAATTTGAATACACTCGCGATGCCTATGCCGCAGGAAAATATGCGTTTGTCTCGGACATGGCTAGATTGTTTATTTTGTCAAAATATGGGGGTATATATTTTGATACTGATGTTGAAGTTATAAAACCATTTGGTGAAATTTTTCAAAATGGGGGATACCTTGGAATTGAATCTTTTGAAAATGGGTTTAGAATAAATCCAGGTTTGGGCTTTGCTTGTAGTCCTCAGTCACAGATAATAAGTGGAATTTTTGATATATATACAAAGCTAAAATTTGATCTTTCAAAAATGAAAGAATGTAACATTGTTTCAATTACTACAGATTTTTTATTGAGAAAAGGCTGCTTGCAAATAAATAAAATTCAATTTGTAAACGATATATATATATATCCAAAGGATTTTTTTAATCCGTGTGACATGGATTCAGGAAGAATTCAAATTACAAAAAATACTCGATCAATTCATCACTTTTCTGGAAGCTGGGTTGATAAAAAAAGCTTGATTCGAGGGAAAATTTATTGCGCCCTAAATCGCTTTTTTGGAAAAAGAGCTGCTGACGGAGTAAGAAAGATTTTTGGAAGAAAATAGTTGATGTATACTAGGCTTAAACATACGAGAAATACAAAACAGATTGTCAAGAATACGTTGTTTCTGTATTTTAGACATTTGTTTATTATGTTTATATCCTTCTTTTCTGCAAGGATCGTTTTGGATAAACTTGGAATTGTTGACTTTGGCATTCAAAATGTTGTCGGTGGTTTGGCTAGTATGTTTACATTTTTCCGATCATCTCTTTCGAACGCAACTCAACGTTTCCTTAGTATTGCAATTGGTCAAAATTCGGAAGATGATGTAAAAAGAATCTTTAAACAACATCAAAGCATTTATCTAGTGTTAACAATTCTTCTTCTTCTTTTATTTGAAACGATAGGAATTTATTTTTTATACAATAAATTGGTGATTCCTCCAGAACGGGTGAACGCTGCGTTTTGGGTGTTCCAATTTACGGTAGCTTCACTTTGTGTAACATTACTAAGTGTTGTGTATGATGCAGTACTTATTGCACATGAAAATATGAAAGTATACTCTTATGTAGGGGTTTTTGAAGCTCTTGCTAAATTGGTCATCGCTTTTGGAATTGCATATTCACCTGTTGATAGACTTATTTCATACGCCTTTTTATTACTATGTGTTGCATGTGCTATTAGAATTTTTTATGCGATTTATTGCAAATATTTGTATAAAGAATGCTCATATAGCTTTTTATGGCATAAAAAAGATGTTAAAGAAACGTTTTCATTTGTATCCTGGAATGTCATCGGGACTGCGGTTTGGGCTGTTAATAATAATGGTATAGATGTTTTGCTTAATATGTTCTTTGGACCAGCTGTAAATGCCGCTAAAGGTGTGGCAAGTCAAGTAAATTTTGCTATAACAAATTTCTCAAACGGCTTTCTGACTTCCGTTCAACCTCAATTGACAAAATCATATGCAGCAAAGGATTATGAATATCTATATATTCTTTTTTTTAAAGGATCGAAATATTCTTTTTTATTGCTGTGGTTTTTTTGTTTCCCTTTTTTCTTTGTTATAGAAAGTGTTCTTGGAATATGGTTAAAAGAGGTTCCTGAATACGCTTGCTCGTTTGTTTTTTTGATACTCTTATATTCGTTGGTGAATTCTTTTAATCAACCTATTTGGATTTTGGCTCAAGCAATAGGTAAGTTAAAATGGTATATTTGCATAGGGAGCGCTGTTTTCCTGATGGTTTTTCCTATTTCATATGTGTTGTTGCAAAAGGGGGGCTCGCCTAATTCGGTTTTTGTAACTAATGTTATTATTCGTGTGGTGTATATATTCACTGTTTTAGCAATTCTTCGCAAATATATTGACTTGTCATATCGGCGTTACTTAAGTGAGACTATAAAACCAGTTTTTGAGGTTGTTTTTGTTTCTGTACTTCCTTTGGCTGCCTTGCGTATTTATTGGGGTGATACGCCATATGCATGCTGGATGAGTGCTTTTTTAGCGATGATTGTTAATACACTTGTGATTTGCGAGTTTGGTTTAACAAAAGAAGAACGCTTGTTTATAAAAGAAAAATTTTTGAAGAGAATGAAAAAATGACACTAAAACGTTTCTTTCGTGGATTCCGAGTAGGGCTAGAGTGCTTACTGAGATTGCCCTTTGTTAATTGGTTTAATCCAATTCTAACTTTATATTTGAATTTTAGAAGTTTTCCTATAGGACAGGCGATTAGATTGCCAGTATTTGTTTATGGTTGGCCGAATTTTTTTACGTTGCTTGGAAGTATGGAATGCAAGGGTGTATGTAGAATTGGAATGATCAAATTTAACAGAACAAATTATGGAGGCCCTGATCACCCGGGGGGGGGCTTAGCTATAAATAATTGGGGAACAGTTGTTTTCCATGGACCATGTGAAATTCATACAGGGGTGAAAATAAATGTTTTCCGTTTTGCTACTTTAGATTTGGGTTCTCAATGTCATATTATGCCCAATTGCAATGTTACTGCGAATGGATTAGTTGTAATTGGAAATAATACCCGTTTAGCGCATAGAAGTCAAATTATGGACTCAAATTATCATTTTATAGCGGATGTAAAAAATAAAACGGTAAGAAATATCCATTGTCCAATATATATAGGCGATTGTGTTTGGATTTGTAATAGCGTGACTGTTTCCGCAGGCGCGAAAATACCTTCGCACACGATAGTTTCTAGTGGAAGCTTGGTGAATAAGGATTTTTCAAATATTCCGGAAAGTTCAATTATTGGAGGTTGTCCTGCGAAGCTTTTGAAATCTGATTGCAGGCGCATATACAATCAGTCATTGGAATCTACAATTAGAAAGTGGTTTAGAGAAAATCCCGAAGAAAAAATATATAGGCTAGGCGACTGCTTTGATCCGATGGAATGTGATTGATAGAAGCTGACATTTATTGGACCTGTAGACAGGATTTGTGTTAGTTGATTTGTTTGCTTTTCGTTTGCAATGATTTAATTTAGCAATGAATACGTCTGGGTTTAAATTTTGTAAGGGCGTGGATACCTAGGGAATTTTTCAATTCCCTAGGCGGTAGTTATTTTCTATTCAACGTCTATTTCACATTTTTCAATGCTAATACCGTTTTGAAAGCCTATGGATTGGTAATCTTTCACCCCAACAGGGTATTCGCAAGCATCAATTGCTGCTGAATACGGTTCATTGCATTGGGGGCACGAATCCTCTAGGTTCCAAGTATAGAGATTTTTGGTTCCCATTTTGCATTCCTCTGAGGATGAGAATCCCTCTAAATCGGTAGAGGGTGTGAACAGAACTTTGCAATTGGGGCAAATTGCGGCGATATGATAGATTTTCAACATTATATACCTCCTTGGTTGTTGTTTGTTTTATTGTTAGTTATTGTCAAGTAGAGTCTTGGATTTATTCTTATAAGCATGTTGCTCCTTTTTTCTTGTAAGGGTTACCCTTGTTTTTATATTATTAGTTGAGACCAAAATTTCTGTAGAAAATCCCATATATGTCCTTTTTGGGAAAATCTTTAAATAAATGAGATTCACGCACTGTGTTTTGGGTGGTTCCTTGAATAAATAAAGAATGAAATTTAATCCCATTGGGACCCACCAGAGCGGTCGCATAGGGGAGAATCATAACGGGATTCCAAATAATCTCATGCCGTATATTACCCAGACTGCCGAGCTAATCCGTAAGAGACTTGGCGTTTTCGGAAATGACGGTGATACTCCCGATGGAACCGGTGTTCGAGACTATATTCACGTGAGCGATCTTGCTGCGGGACAAGTTTGCGCACTCAAGGCTATCGAACGTAAGTGTGGCCTTGCCATTTATAATCTTGGTACGGGCCATGGCTATTCCGTATTGGATGTGGTCCTCGCATTTGAAAAGGTTAATGGCGTAAAGGTTCCTTATTCTATCAAGCCGCGTCGACCAGGAGACATAGCTACATGCTATTGCAATCCTGCTAAGGCATTAGAAGATCTAGGTTGGAAAGCTCGCTATGGTATCGAAGAGATGTGTCGCGACGCCTGGAATTGGCAGAAGAACAACCCTAACGGGTATGAAAAGTAGAAGACGAGTAAAGCTGGTGGTCAAGAACCATCAGCTTTTACTTTTTAGTTGTGTTGACAGAATATGAAATCGTGCAAACAGTTGTTTGCAAAATGATCAACCCTAATTTGTATCCCTTGGCGCGGCAGGGTTAGTGATTCTAGATTTGCTTTTGGGACCACCGGTCGGTCGCCAACCTGCCTAAAGGCTGTTATTTAGATGAACCAAAACAAGAGGTAATTATGGCTCGTGAAATACGAGAAACCCCGATCTTGTTCGGTGAGGATGCTCGCCGTTTCTTAGCCCGTATGCAGGAAAAACGCACCGAGTCTCCAGAAGCTCGCGCTAGACGCTTACGGAATTACGAAATCATGTGTAAAGCGTATGAGGAGGGAATGCGTGAAAAACGCGCCCGCGAAGAAGCAAATGGAGGTGTTGATCCTTGTTTCAGACAGGTGTGATTGTCCCTAAATTTCTAAAACTTAAGTCTTCGGAAACTGTTAAAGCATTTGATTGTGGCGATGCTGATTTGAATGACTTCATTTTAAATCAGTCGGCTCCATTTGCTAAATCATTGCTAGCTACAAGTTATGTGTGTGTCAATCCGCAAGATGCTAGTGACGTTTATGCATTTTGTAGCTTGGCGAATGATAAGGTTGCCATAACAGATTTTCCGGGCAGGACTGAGTTTAATCGTTTCCGTAAAAATCAAGGTTTTCCTCAAGCTAAACGATTTAAATGTTATCCTGCAGTTAAAATATGTCGCCTTGGGGTTGATGTTTCTGCAAGGAAAAAACATGTTGGATCGATGGTTGTGGACTATATCAAGTCTCTGTTTTCAATGGATAACAAGACTGGCTGTAGATTCCTTACTGTAGATGCGTATTTGGCTGCGATTCCATTCTACCAAAAGAATGGGTTTGATTTCTTGAATCACGTAGATGAATGTAATCCGCATACCCGGTTGATGTACTTTGATTTGATGGACATTAAATGAAAGTGGTTCGTGAAATACGAGAAACACCGATCTTGTTCGGCGAGTTTTTTTTCGAAGAAGTTAACGGAGGTGTTGACCCTTACAAGGTTGCTCCTCCTTGCCGATACGATCACCGTGCTTTGGTTGCCTATGCCGAAAAGTGATTATTCCGGAGCGGCGGAGCCGCCAGTCCGGAGAAGTGAGAGCCACTAGTCCGGCCGGTCTGACGGAGCCACCTGTTTTAGGGTTATTGTGCTTCAGATGGGTTCAACCCATACACTTCTCGCATGGATTTGTCAACGGACTTGTCGACGTACTCGATGTTTATCTTGTAGGAGTCAAAGGATATCCGGTCCATTATGGCATCCGCAAGCGTACTTTCACCTTCGCATATCTGGTCATACCAGTCCTTCTCCTCGAACTGCGAACAGAATATGGTCGAAGACTTCCTGCGTCTCTTGTGGATTACCTCCAGGAGCAACCTCGCCTCATTTTCCCGCAACTTGAACAGAAGCCATTCATCGATGATCAGGAGCGTGGGCTTGGTGTATTTCTGCAGGGCGTTTTCAAGCGTACGCCGATCCTCCGCGGTCGACAGGTCTATCAGAAGGTCGGGCAACCTCGTGAACTTTACGGAATAGAACCGCTTGCAGGCCTCCATCCCGAAGGCGCATGCGAGATATGTCTTTTGTACTGCTGTTGTTCACTTGTTTCCTCCGTAGTTTCTCGCTCCGCGGGTGATTCCTCGACGAGACTCTTTTTCCCCGTCAGGTTTTGCCTGCGGCCTGTCACTTCCGCCCAGCAGCACCTGTAGGACTGCTGTTCAACGGAGCTTCCTGACAGCAGGGCGTTTATCACGGCGGCTGTATTTTCACCCACCCCGGTGGCCCAGCGGCGGAACCGTTCTCCGTCCCATTCCAGGTATCCCTGGTGGCTGTCTGGCATATGGGATTTTACCGTGGAGTATTGGCTCGGCCTTCCGTGACTCCACCTGCTTTTTTATATACTGATAGGGGACGGAGTAGTACATGCCATCCAGGACGATGTGGTAGTTGAACTGGACGGTGGATGTCTTCCATTCCGCAACCTCGAAGGGTGTGGCGGGCAGGGGCCTTAGCTGCGGACGCTCCTCGTTACGGAGGGCTGCTGTTATCCATGAGGATGTCTTGCCTACGTTCCCCTTTACGCTTGTCTTGACCTTCGGGTGCCTCACCCTTGCCGGGACTACCGCTGTGCCATAGTGTTCCTCCATCTCGCCGTGGGTTCAGTTTAGTGCAGATGTATTTCTTCGTTTTTTCGTCAAGAGGAATTTGCGAAAGACAATATACGTTATCTTTTAAATTACGTGTATTGTGAATGTGGGTAAAAAAATTATATTATATCCTGAAACCAAATGGTGATTTTTTATGAAAATTAATCAAATAGACATTGAAAACTTTCGTGGCTTTGAGCATCGTAAAATATCCCTAAAGAAGGATGTTTGTGTCATTATTGGAAATAATACTGCTGGAAAGACTACTTTATTGAAGGCTTTACAAATTGGTTTAGGTGCTTTTCTTCAATCAATGACTTCGCTGCCAGGAGGTGAAGCTTACTTGAGAAATTTTTCTGGAACGGATGTATTTAAACGATTTGATCCCGAAAAAAGAGACTATTTGAAAAATGCAGGGCACACAAGTGTGGCTGTTGATGCTTTGGTGTATTTTAGTGATTATGTTGATGGCCGTTTAGAGGAAGATGAATCTCGCGAAATACATTGGCTTCGTGAATTTAAGAGTGCTAAAACATCTCACACAAGGCGTGATGCTGGTGAAATTATTGATTTTGCGGCAAAAATAGAAGAAAGAAGACGCTTGCCTGGGCACAACGCTGTGTTACCATTGCTTTTGTCTTTTGGTGCGAAAAGGACTACTGATTCGCAATTGCATAATCGTGGCGGAGCGAAAGAGCGCTTGTCTCGTGTTGCCAAAGGGTATAAAAAGGCTTTGCATGATAAAGTTGATTATGAGGGGGCTCATAGATGGCTCGAACATTATGATAAGGATGTTCGTGATGGAAAAGAGTTTGCTGGAACTCGAGATGCTTTCCTAGAGGCCTTGCAATTGGCTATACCCGCTTTGTCTGAAATTGATGTTGATCGTGGTGAAATTGAAGCTTTGGTTTCCGTTTATGGGCATAAACCAGAAAGGCATCACTTGTCTTATATGAGTGATGGCTTGCAGTCCATGGTGAATATTGTGTCGGAGATGGCTCATCGTTGTATTGAGTTGAATGGTTTTTTGGGCCTGGAAGCAGTAAAAAAAACACCAGGTGTAGTCATCATAGATGAAATAGATTTGTATTTGCATCCTCATTGGCAACGACATGTGTTAAGCGATCTTCGTAGAGCTTTCCCAAAAATTCAGTTTATTGTCTCTACTCATAGTCCTTTTATTGTGCAAAGTGTTGAATCTGATGGATGTCTTGTTAGTTTTGATGAGGGCGTAGATGATAGTGGCGAGCCATTTAGGGAAAGTTTAGAAGATATTTCTGAACGAAGAATGGGACTCCAAAATGAAATTAGATCAAAAAAGTTTATGGAGATGGAACAAGCTGCAGAAAAACTATTTGACGCCCTGGATAATGATGCTTCTAATGTGGAAGAGTTGAGAGAACGCTTGTGCCGATTAGAGGCAGAATATAGTTTTGATCCAGCTTATCAAGCAATGATTCGTTCTGAATTTAAAATCAAGGGTGTCAAAAAAAATGAGACCTGTTAAAAAAGCTCTTGTAGGTGAATCAGTTTCCTTTAAATCGTCCAATGATCATGTGGAAACAATCGAAGTTTTATCAAGTTATGCTAATTATGGTGACGCGAAGAAGCCTTTGGTTGCTTGCTTGGGTGCTTATTGCTCGTATTGTGAATCTGTGATTCCGTACGCAAATCTGGCTGTTGAACATTTGATACCGAAGGCCGAAGGTGGTGATGAATTTTCGTGGGATAATTTTTTGCTTAGTTGCAGTGTGTGCAATTCAATAAAAGCCCATCCAGAGAATATTGTTTTTGATGACTATGCTTGGCCCCATATAGATGATACTTTTCATTGCTTTGTTTACGATCGCGCAGGGCGTATTAAAGTTCGTTCTGAACTAAATTCACCCATGAAAGAAAAAGCTGAAAAATTATTTGACTGGCTAAAGTTGGGGCGCAGTAAGGAAGGTCCGGATTTTCCGACGACCGCTGATTTCCGTTGGAAAAATAGATTTGAGGCGTGGACAAAAGCAGAAAAGGTGAAAAAAGCGTATAAATGTAGCCTGTATTCTGTTGAAGATATTATTTCTGATGTGAAAAAATATGGTTCGTGGTCCGTATGGTTTACCGTTTTTAGCGAAGAGCCTGAAGTGAGGCAATCTTTGATAGATGAATTTGAAGGGACGAATAAAGATTTCTTTTGATGGTTGAATTGTCTAGTTTTTTCCAAAAAAACGGATTGTCCCAACATCAGATTCTAGGCTCGGTTCTTCCCGGCCTTCTTCAACCAAGTCAATGTTAGAAGAAGTCCTGATGAATAAAGCTGGTGGTTTCAAAACCATCAGCTTTTGTTTTATCGTTTGCTCCTGTATTAAAATTGATTTACAAGCATTTTGCTGTACATGTATGACAAATTAACTGCATCTGTATTGCAGATTTTTTGCTCGTACAAAATTTTACCGAAATTTATGACAAACTATTTTATATTTCACCAACGATCGTATTAACGGTCGTAAAACTGTTGCGTAGGGAAAATGAAGAGGAAAAGATGAAAAAAAAGACACTGTGCGTCATGACGACGGCGCTGGCCTGCGTAACTGCAGGTGCAGCGACTAATTATGACCTTCTTGGCCGTAAGGCTAGCAAGATGAATTCACCCATGGTCTATAAGGATGCTGACCACATGGCTATCAAGAAAAATGGCCTTGGTGGCGACAACCTGCAGGCTGCATCTGTAGCTGTTAAGACTGCGTACCGAGCCGAATTCGACGAAGGTATTTACAATCATGATCGTGGATCTGATGGTCTCCCTACGAAGAATTTCATCACGTACCAGACCTACTACAATACCAATTGCTACTCCCTTTATCATACTCCTAACGCCAGGTATTATTTCGGGTGGAGCCAGTACGATCAAACTCCCGTCATATACAATTTCTCCACTACCCCCTATACGGTTAATGGTGCAAAGACGGCTACGGGCTACGATGTCAGTTTCTCCAAGACCAATTCCGACAAGCTTACGATTGTGGGGATTTCTTCTTCCTACAATGACTATGTTTACTTGCAGTTCAAGAACTTCGATGAAGTGCCGTACAGCCAGAGCGGAAAGGCTTTCCCTTACGAGAATCTGAAATACAACTATTATAACTTTAGTGACGATTATGTCGGCATCTATGTAGATACCAAGGCTTACCCGGCCTGGTTGAAGGATCAGACTCCCTCGAAGTTCTTCTTGCTGGAAGGCAGTGTTTTGGATAATATCACTTGCCAGGCTCATGTACCCACCCCGAATGACGAATACAACGCCACTCTCCTGAATTACGCTATGCCGGGTCAGAATAAGGGTGCTTACACTTTTATTCACAACTCCAAGTGCGAAAAGAGCCCGTATCCCGAAAATCCGTCTAGCCGTGACCCCCAGATTTACATGGGTGTTCATGCTGCCGAAGATACTCCCACCGATAAGTATACCGAAGAGACCAGGGAGCTGGACAACTACATCTACGAAAACCACATGCTTGAAATCGTGGGTGCCGGTAACTACAAGAACAATAGAAAGGGCCTGATGAATGCCAAGGCTTATGCCGCCAACGCAATCACCGTCGGTTCTGTAGATACCAAGAATACCATGGGTTTCTTCTCGGCCTGGGCCAACGCCCCGTACACCAACGCTGGCAAGACCGTAAGGGGCCAGAAGCCCGAAATTGCGAACTACACGGACTTTAGCTTCTTCGATAAGTCCAAGCGCAAGACCGATGTCAAGACCTACTCCAAGGGTGATTCCGTCTACACCAAGTACGAGGTTATGGATGGAACTATGGGTGCTACGGCTTATACCGCCAACATGATGGCCAATCTCATTAGGAGACAGCCTTTCATGCGTTACCATCCCGAAATGGCCAAGGCTCGACTCCTGACTTCCAGCATCCTGAAAATCAACGATGAAAACAAGAGCGGTGCCGTAGGCATTCCTTACTATCCGGCTCTCATGGGCTCTGAATACATTAACGAACCTGGTTATGAACATTACATCAATAAGTCTAACTACTGGTATGGCGATATCAATAGGATGTTCACAAAGGTTAGCGGCAAGAATCAGTACGAACTGTTCATCCCCTTTACTGTAAAGCCGGGATATAAGTATCGTGCCGCCATTTCTTGGCTCTCTTCTGGTGACGATATTGCAACGTATAACCGCGTTCCCCAGGACTTCGACTTGTTCCTGGTTGACAACTCGGGCAAGACTCTTGCCAGTGCCTCCAATAACGGCGCAACTCCTTATGAACTGTTGAGCTACACGGCTACCCAGGAACAGACCGTCAAGGTCAAGATTCTTCTTTACGAAGATATCAATGGTGAAGGTCATCCCCGTCATCACAAGATTAAGCTTGGCTTCAACTTCCTTGAATATAAGGAATAGATGCGGTTCCGTTTCGTAAGGTTCTGACGAATAAAACTTGACCTGCCATTAGATGGCGGGTCATTTTTTTTTTGATTATACAATTTGAGGCGATCAAACGATAATATAGGTGAGGTGTAAAAATATGGATATCAATTCGATTAATCGTTTCATTGAAAATGGTCTTCTGCCGTCTCACACTCTGGGGCTCATGGGTAACCATGGTATCGGCAAGACCAGCTACGTTCACAACACTGTCCGCGAGATTATCGCCAAGAAGCACGGCTTGCCCCTGGATCGGGTGCATGTGATTAGCCGCTGCGTGTCTATTATGGATCCGGCCGACCTGATCGGTAACTTCCAGGAATTCGGCGGTCGAACTTATAGCTGCCCGCCCAGCTGGATTCCCACTTGCAAGGCCTACGACGACAAGATGGCCCAGCTGTACGAAGAAAACGGCATGCATTACAGTCGTCTGACCCAGTACGACGATATTTATATTCTGTTCCTGGACGAATGTAAGCGCGGCAATGCGGTTATCCAGGACGGTATTATGGAACTGCTCCTGGAGCACCGCCTGTTCGGGGTGGATCTCAAGGAGAACACTTACGTGGTTTGTGCCGACAACGACAACGCCACGATTTATAACGGCACCCGTCGCGACCCGGCCCAGGAAAGCCGAATCAAGAACTTCACTTTCGCGCCCACCGACAAGGAGTACCTCGAGGATTTCAGCCGCCGCGTGGAGGCCGGCCAGATTCACGAGGCCGTTCCCGATTTCTTGAGAAAGTATCCGGAGTTCATCGTTCTCCCCACCAAGACCATCGAGGAGCTTGCCATTCAGGGCAAGAAGGGGCCTTCGCCCCGCGACTGGACCCACCTGGGGGAATGTCTGATGAATTTCAGCAATAATAACGATGACATTACCACGGGTAACGTCAACTTCTTGACGGAGATTGCGTCGGCCTATGTGGGTTTCAGCTATGCCATGAAGTTTGCGGAATTCTGCGAGGTGGATCGCGTTCACGAGATTGACGTCAAGAAGATCCTGCAGTCCATGGACAAGGTCATGGTTAAGGTTGTCAGGGAGGCCTTCAAGAATAACATCAAGTTGGCTGTTCCGACCTGCCATTCCTTGCTGGAACTGGTAAAGTCTACCAGACTTAACGAAAAGCACGAGAAAAACATCCTGGCGTTCCTGGAATGCTGCCCCAACGAGGCCATTGTAGCCTTTGTAAAGGGCTGGATGAAGGAGAAGAAGGACCAGTTCCTGGCCTGGCGCAAGACTCCCAAGCGCTACAAGATTTATAACGCCGCCCTGATGAATAAGGAGGGCAAGAACGGCGGAGCTTCTGCCTATGACGCCTGGGTCTTGAACTTTACCAAGATGAACAATATTTCGGTGTCTGACCTGGATCGAGACGATATCATTATTGCGGCTTAGGGGGTGTCGTGACGGATTTTGAAAAGAGTTTTCAGGGGACCATATGCCGTCTCCTTGTGTACAGCCCGTTCAGCTTCAACTTGCTGGTGGGTATGAATACGGTGGCTACGGATTCTGTAGAAACCATGGGGGTGTGCGTCAAGAATGGCCGCATAAGCCTTCGGTACAATCCCCAGTTCTTTGTTTCGCTGGAAGAGGGGGAGCGCACCTATGTCTTGATCCACGAGATGATGCATGTGCTGCTGCACCACTGCACCCACCGCAGTTCCAGTGACCGTCGCCGTGCCTACAAAGAGAACGTGGCCATGGATCTGGCCATTAACAGCCTGATTTATGAAGAGACGGGTATCAAGATTCCCCGTTTCAAGGAGGATGTGGGCAACTGCAGAAAGGGCGATGTCATGAGCCTTTTGCCCATGATGTTTGGCTATAAGAACTGCCTGAGTTTCGAGCAGTACTTGACTCTGCTAGATCAGGATTTCCCCGATGTTACCGTCCAGTTTGTGGGTGGGGATGGCGAAATCGACGAGAATTGCCCCCTGGGCGAAATCACAAGGTGGCGCTTGGACAACCGGCATGGGGAAGGTTTTGAGGAAGATGCCTATATCGACGACTATGTGCGCAACGTGGTGGAGAACATCGGGCGAAACCACGGCTGGGGGCATCTCGATGGCACTGGTATCGAGATGGTGATGAAGGCCCAGGAGCAGCCCTTGAACTGGGGTGATATTCTGAGGCTCAAGCTGGGGCCCTTCCTGAGTTACCAGAAGGAACAGTCCCGCAGGCGCTGGAATAAACATTACGGCAAACCCTTTCTGGGGTATACCACGAAGTGCGTCGAACCGGTGGCGGTGTATGCCGATACCTCGGGCAGCGTGGGCACCCAGGACTTGTCGCGATTCATTGTGGAAATCGAGCGTATTGCCAACTATACCGGCGTATACCTCTGGAGTTTTGACATCGCGGTTCAGGATCCCGATGAAACGGTACTGTTCAACCGCCGCTCTATTGCCCAGATTGAGTTCAAGGGGCGCGGTGGGACTAGCTTTACACCTATTTTCGAGCATGCCCAGGAGAGGCACTTTTCGCAGGTGGTCATTCTGACTGATGGTGTTGCCGAAAAGGTAGACCCTGACCTGGCCAAGGGAATGGATGTTGTCTGGGTCATAACAAAAGACGGTGATACAGATAATAAACCTGGCACCGTCATAAAAATGGATCGTTAGTTGTAGAGGCTAGAGCAGCAGCATGCCGCCTTCGCCAAGGTTCAGGCAGGCTCTGTTGCGGCCGTTCTGCTTGGCGTTATAAAGGGCCTGGTCGGCACGTTCGATAATGGAGCGGACTGTGTCGCCATCCTGGCGTTCCGTAAAGCCCAGGCTGATGGTTACGGGAATCACCTGGCCGTCGGGCAGGGGAATGCGCAGCTTTTCGACGGCCTTGCGCAGGCGTTCTGCGATTATGCGGGCGTTTTCGGTGGAGGTTCCCGGCAGGAACACGCTGAATTCTTCGCCGCCGTAGCGTACGGGCATGTCGGAGGGGCGCAGGCTGTCGGTAATGGCTCCGGCCACGGCGATCAGGACCTGGTCACCGGCCAGATGGCCGTAAGTGTCGTTTACCCGCTTGAAATGGTCAATGTCCATCATGACGGCAGACAGGCGGAAATTGCCGGCGTTGCTGCGGTTGATTTCGCGGGTGTACATTTCTTCGAGCCAACGGCGGTTGTGGAGGCCCGTAAGGGAGTCCACCTTTGCATTTTCTTCGATGCAGCGGATGTGGTATTCTTCTTCGCACACAACGCGGTTGTTGTTGCGCAGGCGCTGGCTCAGCATATGCAAAAAGTTCAGGCACAAGTCGTGAGAGGCGTTGATCATGGCCAGGGCGACTTCGGGTTCGATCACCAGAATGCGGCAGGGGTCCTTGGCGAATACGTAGGCGCTGGGCTTTACGCTGTCGAAGATGGACATTTCACCGGCACAGTGGCCCGGTTCGATGACATCCTTGAAGTTGCCGCCTTCGACTTCCATCTTGACTTCCATCATTCCGTCTAACAACACCAGCAAGCGGCGCTTGGGGTGTTCAGGGTCGATAAGAAGGGTTCCCGGTTCCACATTTACTGTATGGCAGCTCAACAAATATCCTGCCAAACTTTCAAAGGTGACGTTCTTGAAGATGTCAAGACGCTGAAATTCGGAACGGGAAATAGGAAGTGTTTCTAGATCATTTATAGCCATACCTTAATTATACAATAAATTAAGTGAAAGTTGAGATTCTTCTTAAAAATTTGTTGCAAAAGGCGAAAAAGAGCTATATTCTGTGAACAAAAAAGTTCTTTTTTTCGCGAAAATGAGGCGTTTATGGGTAAAATGGTATTGAAGTCCGTCTATTTTAACGGCTCCGTCAGGGACATCCTTATTTCGGGCAAGAAGTTCGCCAAGGTGGAACGCCCGCTGACCGCAGCCGATTACAACAATGCCGAAATCGTGGACTGCTCCGGCCTGGCGATCCTCCCGCCGTTCTATAACGGCCATACCCATGCGGCCATGACCCTCCTTCGCGGTTATGCCGACGATATGCCCCTGCAGCAGTGGCTGACTCAGCACATCTGGCCCTTCGAGGCGAAGCTTACTCCCAAGGATATCCGGGTGGGATCCCGCCTGGCCATTCTCGAGATGATCAAGTCGGGTACGGTGTTCTTTGCCGACATGTACTGGCACCGCGAAGAGACCATCAAGGCGGTCAAGGAAATGGGGATTCGCGCGGCCATTGGCGTGACGGTGGCCGATGCGCTCCAGACGCCCGAACTGACCGAGGCCAGCTTCAAGTTCCTGCAGGAACACCGCATGGAGTCTGACCGTGTTTCTCTGGCGGTAATGCCCCACGCCATCTATACCGTTAGCGACAAGACCTTCAAACGTTGTGTGGAAGTGGCCCGCAAGGAGGAGTATATTCTTCATACCCATCTGGCCGAAACTGCTACCGAAGTCAAGGACTGCAAAAAGAAGTACGGCTGCACGCCGGTAGAACTGATGGACAAGTTCGGCGCCCTTGGCGGAAATTTCGTGGCGGCCCATTGCGTCCACCTTAGCGGAAACGACATGACGCTCATGGCGGAATCCTGTTCTGCGGCCATTGTCAATCCCTGTTCCAATTTGAAGTTATGTAGTGGCATCCCCAAGATCCACAAGATGCTGGAAAGCGGCATGCTGGTAGGCGTCGGGACCGACGGTGCTTCCTCCAACAACAACCTGGATATGCACGAAGAGATGAAGCTGACTTCTCTCTTGACCAAGGTTTCTAGCAGCGCCGAAAAGTTGCCTGCCGCCGATGCTCTGAAAATGGCTTCTTCCAATGTGGCCATTGCCTATGGCGTTCCGGCCGGAGCCATTGTTGAAGGTCTTTTGGCTGACGCCCTTTTGGTGGACCTCAGGAATGAACGTCTAACCCCCAACCACAATCTGGTTAGCAACTGGGTGTATTCCGCAGACAATAGCGCAATCAAGCACGTTATATGTAACGGCCAGTTCGTAATGAGGGACCGTCATGTGGATGGCGAAGAGGATATAATGAAAGAAGCCGAGCTTACTGCCCGGCGACTTGCTCAGTAAAACCATTTCTGGTTTTTGATCTGGCTCCTACTTTTCTGAAGTGGGGGCTATTTTTTCGGAGGCTTCCTTTACGGCCTTGGCGGCGGCTTCCCTGGCTGCTTCCTTGGCGGCGTCGGTTGCCTTTTCTACGGTTTCCTTGGCCACCTCTTCTACTTTTTCGGAGGCCTTGTTGGCCATCTTCTCTGTGATTTCAGAGGCCTTTCGTTCGGCGGCACCTACAAGGTCTACAGGCTCCGTTGAGTATCCCATAGTCGCAAGGACGGTCTTGTAGGCGGCATAAGAAACGGAATTGTCGCGGGTCTCCTGCACAAAGCCCCCGAAGGGCATTACATGGAGGATGGTCAGTATGACGAACATGACCAGGGCGCCCTTCACCAGTCCAAAGAAGGCTCCAAGGATGCGGTCCACCTTTCCAACGACTGTGTCGGATACGTAATGGTTGACCATGTGGCCAGTAAAGAGCAGGGCGAGGAAGGGAACCAGGAATCCTATGCAAATACAGATAATCGAAGCGGAAAAATCGCTAAAGCCGAATCCTGCTACGGTGTCGGAAAAGAACTTGTTGATGAAGTAGGCGTCGGTAATGGCGGCAATCCAGGCCAGGAGTCTGAAAATACCACGCAGGAGTCCGTGCCAGAGGCCAATGAGCAGCAGGATGGTCATCAACACGAGACTGACTATATCGATAGTATTCATATTCAGGCCAAAAATAAAATTTTTTACAGGGCGGTATGGATGAGGACGGTCACAGCGGTGCTGATGACTACTCCAATTGATAGTCCAAGCAGGAACATTTTCTTGCGGCTATCCTTGTAGAGTGCCGGGGTCGAATAATCGGATTCCGACAGGGGGCCGTTGGATTCCTTGAGGGCGGAACACCAGACGCTCATATAGGGAGTGAGGTCGCGGGGGTAGTTCTTCATGATGGCGGCCAGCTGGTCGGCGGCATCGGCTGCGGTGAGGGGGCGGTTCTTGGGCTTCTTGGCTACCAGCTTCAGCACGAACTTGCGAAGGGCCATGGGGACTTCCTTGGGGAATACCTTGGGGGTGATTCGCAGTTTCTGGATGCGCTGGATGGTCTCGCTGAAGTTCGCCCCGCGGAATATATTCTGGCCGGTGAGCATCTCGATGGCCACGATGCCGACGGCGAACAGGTCGGAAGCGGGGGAGGCGTCTTCGCCATGAGTCTGCTCGGGGCTCATGTAGGTGACTGTACCGAGAATCGCGCCGGTCTGGGTGATGCGGCTGCGTTCCTCTTCGTCCTTGAAGAATCGGTTGAAGTCCAGCTTGTTGTCGGTATAGGCGATGCCGAAGTCCAGCAGACGCACACGACCGTCGTTATCGATCATGATGTTGGCGGGCTTGATGTCGCGGTGGACTACGTTCTGGCGGTGGGCGTGGCCCAGGGCGCTCAGCACTTCGTAGAGCACCAGCATAACGACCCACAGGGGAGGCTGCTTGCACTTGTCCAGGATGTTGCGCAGGGTGTAGCCGTGAACGAATTCCATCGAAAGCGATAGCTTGCCGTCGCTTTCTTTCCAGAGGCCGTAGGGTCTGGTAATGGCGGGGTGGTTCAGGTGGGCTAGGATGTTACCCTCTTGCATGAAGCGCTTGAGGGCATCGGGGTTGTCTTCTTGGGTGGTTTGCATCTGCTTGACCACCACCATGCGGTCTAGGGAAGGGTCGTGGCAAAGCCACAGTTTGCCCATGGCGCCGGCACCCAGTTCCTGTACCGGTCTATAACCGCCAATCTTAGAAGGTTTGTCGTTCTTACCTGCTGCCAATTAAAATCCCGAAAACAGTGAATAGTGAACAGTGAAGAGTGAATAGTGGATAGTGAAGAGTGGACAGAGGGGTGTCATCCCGAGCGAAGTCGAGGGATCTAGACGTCTAATAATGAATTATGGGATATGAGTTATAAAGTTAGGCGCCTTCGGCGCGATTATTTACCTGAAAGGAGCCGCAGGCTCCGCCCTCATACCTCATACCTCATACCTCATACCTCATCCCTCATCCCTCAAACCCCTTACTCCTTGTCGTTTAGGTAAATGCTCTGGTGCTTGGTCTTGGGATTCGGATTGGGGTAATCCAGAATGTAATGGAGACCGCGGGATTCCTTACGGCGCAGAGCTGCGATCAGGATCATCTTGGAGACCTGGAGGGCGTTCAGGAATTCAAGGAAGTAGAAGTTTTCGGTTTCCTTGTTCTTGATTGCGGCGTCCACTTCCTTTTCTAGACCTTCGATGACCTTGAGGCCCTGGTTCAGGCCGGCCACGGTACGTACGATACCGCAGTGGGTCCACATCATGTCCTGAAGGATCTTCTTGCGCTTGCGCCAGAAAGCGGACTTGGTGTAAGAAACCTTTTCCTTCTTGTTGGAACGAGGTGTGGAGATCTTTTCATTGAGGAGGCCGCTTTCCACGATGTTGTCGATGGCGCGAACGGCGTAGACGACGCTTTCGAGGAGGGAGTTGGAGGCCAGGCGGTTTGCTCCGTGAACGCCTGTTGCTGCGACTTCGCCGCATGCATAGAGACCTTTGATTTCTGTACGGGACCAGGTGTCTACCAGAACACCGCCGCACATGTAGTGTGCTGCGGGAACGACGGGGATCCATTCCTTGGTCATGTCGACGCCCACTTCCATGCACTTGGCATAGATGTTGGGGAAGTGGCTGCGGATGTCCTTGGGGGTGTGGCCGGTCAGGTCGATGTACATGTGGGGCTTGCCCAGACGCTGCATTTCGCTGTGGATGGCGCGGGCCACGATATCGCGGGGTGCCAGGGAGTGGAGCGGATGCACCTGGTTCATGAATTCTTCGCCCTTGTCGTTCTTGAGGATGCCGCCAAAGCCGCGGACCGCTTCGGAAATGAGGAAGGGCTTCTTGAGGCTGGGGGCGTAAAGGCTGGTGGGGTGGAACTGCATGAATTCGATGTCCTGCAGTGCTGCACCTGCACGGGCTGCAATGGCCATGCCGTCGCCGCAGCTGTCGGGCGGGCATACGGTGTACTGCCAGATACGTCCGGCGCCACCGGTAGAAAGGACTGTGGACTTGGCGTAGATGTTTTCGACTTCGCCTGTCTTCTGGTGAATGATCTTTGCGCCGATGCAGCGCTTTTCCTTGCCTTCGCCCTGGCAGATCAGGTCCTTGATGTAGCAGTTTTCAAGGTAATCGATGTTCTTCTGCTTGTGAAGTTCGCAGAGGAGGGCGCGCATGATTTCCTTTCCGGTAAGGTCTGCGGCGTGGAGGATGCGGTGATGGCTGTGGCCGCCTTCCAGATGGAGGTCGAACTCTTCGCGGTTCACCGGATTGGGGGTAAACTGGACTCCCCATTTTACAAGCTGCTGGATGGTGGCGGGGCCACTCTTGGTCAGGATGTTTACCGGTTCCTTCTTGCAGAGGCCGGCGCCTGCTTCCAGGGTATCGTCAATATGGAACTTGAACTTGTCTGTCTTCTTGGTAACGGTAGCGATACCGCCCTGAGCGTAGTTTGATGAACCGTCCGGTTTAGCTCCCTTGGTGAGGATGACTACAGAGAGACCTTTTTCTGCAGCATGAAGGGCTGCGCTTAATCCGGAAATGCCGGCACCGAGGACCAAAATATCGTACATGTTCAAACTCCGTTCAGAATCTATTGACTTTTGGATGTGTAATAGATAGAAAAAAAGCCGTATTTCGGCATTATATGACAACAAAATAAAACCAAATGGATTTTTTTACTACATTTTGCGCCGACAAAATTTTAATGGAGTCTACTCTATGTTAACGTGGATTAATGAAAAAGCCAAGTGGATTATTGTAATCTTTGCCGCAGGTATCGCTGTTGGCCTTCTGGCCATGGACCGTGTACCGAACCAGGGCAAGAGCTACCCGGTTGGTGAAGTCAACGACAGCAAGATCACCTATGCTGAATTCGACGCCCGTATCAAGATGATCGTGCAGAACCAGTATCAGGGTCAGCACCTCGAAGACGAACAGTACAACCAGCTCCGTTCCGAAGTCTTCCGCTCTTTCGTTCGCCAGATTCTCCTGAATGGCGAATTCGAAAAGGCCGAACTGCAGGCCTCGGTCGCCGAACTGGAATCTGAATTCACCCGCAATCCGGATGCAGTCCGCGGCCGTCTGGTGCAGGAAGCTCAGCGTCGCCTCTATGCTATCCAGCAGCAGGCTACCTCCCAGGAAGACTTGATGCAGCGCTCTCAGGCCTACATCGCAAGTCTGCCCAAGTTCCTCACCGATTCTACCTTCAACAAGGATGAATACGACGCCTGGCTCAAGACTCCCGAAGCTTTCAAGTGGGGTGTCATGCTTCAGTACGAAGAAGACCTGAAGACCAACACCATCCCCGTTCGCCAACTGCAGGCTCTGGTCGGTGCTTCCTTCCACGCTACTTCTCTCGAAGCTAACTGGACCGTCGGTCGCCGTATGACTGACTACGAACTGCAGGTGGCAGTCGCCTCTGCTTCTGACTTTGCCGTTGACGAAAACACTGTCGACAGCGTCATGGTTGCCGGTTACTTCAATGCACATAAGGACAGCTTCTTCGTGATGAAGGACATGGCCCAGTTCCAGTATGCTTACCTGCCGGTCGAAGCTACCGCCGGTGACGATGCACGCATCCGCGAATATGCAATGACTCTCTACTACCAGCTCACCGACTCCTCTTCTACCACCACCTTCGAAGACATGGCTCGCATTTCTTCCGAAGATCCGGGTACTGCAGAAAAGGGCGGCATCCTGAGCGACGATTACGTTGGTCGTGGTGTCTATGTCAAGGAATTCGAAGACAAGGCTTTCGCCCTGGATTCCGGCGCTATCTCTGAACCGGTGAAGACCCGCTTCGGCTACCATATTATTAAGTCTTACGGCAAGTCCAAGGACTCTACCGGTGCTGACCTGGTCAAGGTCGGTCACATCCTGCTGGTCGTGAACGCTTCTTCTGAAACTATCGACAGCCTCGAAAACGTTCTTGCTCAGGTTAAGGCTAGCGTTGATGCAGGCAAGTCCTTCGAAGAAGCTGCCAAGGATCAGAACCTGATGGTTCAGAAATCCAACTGGATTTCTCGTGGCGACAACATCGACGGTGTCGGTTACCTGAAGGGTCTGGCTGCCTACGCATGGCCCAACGAAATCCTGCCCGAAGAATCCAGCAAGGTTTCTCCGGTCATGAAGAACAACAAGTGGGTTGCTGTCGCTATCAAGACTGCCGACCTCAAGGCTGGCGAACGTAGCCTCGACCTGTTCTTCAACGACATCAAGGCAACTCTCCTCCGCAACAAGGCTGCTTCCGCTGCTGAAGCTTACCTGAACTCTGTTGCCGACAAGGTCAAGGCCTTCAACGCCGACGATTCTACCACCAAGATCGAAAAGGTCCGCGTAGAAACCAAGAGCGCTTCTGTTGACGGTTACGTTCCGGGCTTCGGCTACGGCAACGTGAACTTCGCCAAGGCTGTCAAGAACGCCAAGGAAGGTGAATGGACCGCTGCAATGGCAACCGATATTGGTGCCGTGATGCTGAAGGTCACCTCCAAGAAGACTCCTGAAGAAGAAGCTCTGAAGTCCGCTGTTAAGTCCGACGTCCAGAACGCTTCTAGCTACGGTGCTGCAAGCCTGTTCAACGAATTCGTGAACAACCTGGAAGCTGCAACTCCGGTCAAGAACAACCTGGACCTGTACTACAGAGACTAATATCCGGTCTTTGATGACAAGTTCAAAAATGTTTACTACATTTAGCACCGCTTTTGCGAAGGCTTAAGTAGAAACATTTTTCGGTGCCATCGTCTAGTGGTCTAGGACACTGGCCTCTCACGCCGGCAACGAGGGTTCGAGTCCCTCTGGCACTATAAAAAAAGATCCGTAGCGGGAATGCTACGGATTTTTTGCGTATAATGGGCCTGTTTGAGGCCTTATTCTGGCTTTGTTGAATGTTTTTTGTAAGTCAGATGTATTTTTGTAAAAGAAAAGTTATATTTTTTGTTCAGTTATATGGTTTTGGAATTTGGATAAACGGGATTTGGTTTAAATGCGGCTTTTCGATGAAAAGAAGATCGTTCGTTTCCTGCTGATTTTTGCAGGAATTTTCTTTGCTGTGTTTATACCGGAGCTGGTACGCAGTATCCATAACGTGTTTATGGTGGTACCTTACGTGCTGTCGGTCTTTTTCCTGTTCCTGGTGGCATTCACTTATAAGTTCCCCATTGTGGGTAACCGCAAGAAGATGCGCAACGATGTGAATATCGTGCCGCCGCCAACCATAACTTCTTACCCGACCCGAGATCTTCAGCGAGATTTGCTGGAACGCGACGAACTGTTCCAGATGATGGTAGACGTTTCTGCCAACGGTTTTTGGACGTTCGACGTGGTTAGCGGAAAGGTTTACTGGTCCCAGAAGGCTCTTAAGCTGCTCATGGCCGAAATGGTCAATGTGGACGATACCTTCGACGTGATGCGAACCCGTATTGTCGAAAACGACTGGGAAAATTTCCGCGAAGCCTTGAATGGCGCCCTGGAACGCTGCGAAAACTTCAATATCAAGATTTCACTCCAGAATGCGGTTTCCAGGGAGCACCGTCTGCAGATTTCTGGACATGTGCAGAAGAACGAAGAGGGGAGGCCCATTCGTGTGATCGGTTCCCTGACCGAGGAACTGGATCGTTTTGCCGCAGAAAAGCAGAACTATTATTATGTCTACCAGGACGCTCTGACGGGTGTCTACAACCGCAAGTTCTTCTTGGAAAAGCTCAAGGTAGACGTGGACATGGCCCACCAGAATCCCAATTATATTTTTGCGGTGGCCCTCCTGGATATCGATAGTTTTGGTGCGATCAATACGTCGTTCTCTATTAACGTAGGCGACAACGTCTTGCGTGTCATGTCGGAACGTCTTAAGGCCCAGTGCCGCAGCAACGATTCCATCGCCCGTATTGGCCCCGACGTGTTTGCTATTATTTTGCACGGCATCCGCAGTACCGATAGCGATGATGATGTTCTGCCGATTGTACGTCGCATTCATAATGCGGTAAAGATGCCTATTCAGATCGATGGCCGCGAACTTTATATCAGCGTGTCTATGGCGGTAGCCCTGAACCGCGACGTGGATTGCGTCGAAGATATTCTTGCCAATGCGACGGCCAGCCTCCGCGAAATGAAGAAGGGCGTTAACCACGGCGATATCCAGTTCTTTAGTGGCCGCATCCGCGAAAAGGCCATGAGGCTCTATAAGCTGGAATTTGAAATCCGCCGTGCCATTCAGGATAGCGAATTTATCTTGATGTACCAGCCCATTGTAGATACCGGTGCGAAGGACAAGGTGGTGGCCTTTGAAGCTCTGGTTCGCTGGCAGCAAGAAGAAAAGGGGATTGTCTCGCCGGCCGAGTTTATTCCCATTGCCGAAGAAACGGGCTTGATTATTCCTATGGGCGCCCAGATTTTGCGCATGGCCTGCAAGCAGGCTAAGCAGTGGGTGGACATGGGCTACAAGGACATTCAGGTTGCTGTTAACTTCTCGGCTAAACAGTTTGCCCTTGATAACATGGTGGATGACATCAAGCGAGTGCTTATCGAGACTCAGCTCCATCCCCGTAACCTGAAGCTGGAAATTACCGAATATACCGCCATGTGCGAGGCCGAAAAGACCATCGAGATCATGCGCGCCCTGTCGAATATGGGGTTGCAGATTTCCATTGACGATTTTGGTACGGGTTACAGCTCCCTCTCTTACTTAAAGCGCTATCCGATTCATACGCTGAAGATGGATAAGTCCTTTATCGATCATATGACCGAAAACGAGGAAGACGCCACGTTCGCCCGAATGGTAATCGGTATTTCTAAGTCGCTGGGTTTGGACCTGGTGGCCGAAGGTGTCGAAACAGAAGAACAGCTGAACTTCTTGAAGGAAGAGGGATGCCGCCTGATTCAAGGTTTCTATTTCAGCAAACCTTTGACTACGGGTGAGGCCCTGGCTTATCTGGAACAGCACTACAAGCCGTAGACTTTCAGCCTAGATTCCGTAACACTGGCGAGTATTTTCGCGACATTGCCTGTAGAGTTCATCTACAGGTATTTTTTTGATGTCCGAAAGCATCTGGGCGGTGTAGGGAATGAATCCGGAATGGCAGGTTTTTCCGCGGTGGGGCACGGGGGCCATGTAGGGGGAATCTGTTTCTAGCAGGATCTGGTTGTAGGGGACCAGCATGGCGGCGTCACGGACGTTCTGGGCACTCTTGAAGGTGACGATCCCGGTAAATCCGATGAACACGTTTGCGTCTAGGGACAGAAGTTCTTCGACGAATTCGGGAGAACCCGTAAAGCAATGTACGTGGATGTTGCGGTCGTGCAGGTTTGCGTTACGGAGAATGGCCAGGGCGTCTTCGTCGGCTTCGCGGAGGTGGAATACCAGGGGCTTGCCGGAGTCTATGCCGATAGACAGCTGACGTTCAAAGAGTTTGCACTGGTCGATTTTTTTGTCGGCGCCGTAATGGTAGTCGAGGCCGATTTCGCCACAGGCGACGCACTTGGGGTGCTTCAGGAGGCCTGCAATGCGGGCTTCGTCGTCGGGAGTGGTGACGCTGACGTATTCCGGGTGGATTCCGAATGCGCCGTATACGAAACTGTATTTTTCGATAAGCTCGACGCCTTTGTCAAGATCCTTGGGGTCGCAGGCCACGTGGATGAATGCTTCGGGCATGCGTATGTTAGGGTCGGGCGTGTTGGACTTGGAGCTGCTCCAGCTTTTTTGGCTACTGAGGTCGGGAATGGGGAAGGCGGCGGTGCTGGTTGAATTTAAGCGTGCGGCATCCGTTGCGGCCTGCAGGCGGGCAAAAAGTGCATCCAGCGTTTCGCCAGAATATTCCTCGTAAGCATCCAAATGACAATGAGAATCGATAAACATAACAGGTACGAGGTCGCGGCGTTGCCGCTTTGAGGTGAGAGGGCGCATCCTTCGGATGCTTTGAGGTTTGAGGGGTTTCCGCATCGAACCTCAGAGGGCGCGAAGCGACCGGCTTCAATACTTAATAACTTACTTCCACGATTTCGTAGGTGATTAGGCCTTTGGGGGCCTGTACTTGCACTTGTTCGCCTTGCTTCTTTCCCATGAGGGCTTCGCCGACGGGAGACTTCATACTGATCTTGCCTTCCAGCGGGTTGATTTCCTTTTCGCCTACGATGCTGTAGATGCGTTCGCGCTTGGTCTTGATATCTTTCATCTTGACGGTAGCGCCGAATCTGATGGAGCCGTCGTCAGAGGCGGGGGCGGCAACCACCTGGGCACCGTCCAGGATTCGATCCAGTTCGCGGAGGCGGCGGTCGATTTCGCGGACTCGCATACGGCCATAAGTGTAGGCTGCATTTTCGCTGCGGTCACCTTCGGCAGCGGCTGCCTGGACCTGGTTGATCATGGCGGGGCGTTCCACGAACTTCAAATGTTCCCATTCCGCCTTGAACTTGTCAAAACCTTCTTGCGATATCAGATGTTTCATGATTGAAAATGTAGAAAAATTGCTATCTTTGCAAACCATATGAGTGTTTTAGATAGAATCCCCAAAAGACGTCAGGAATCCAAGTATAAGCGCCTTAGCCGCATTTATTACAATAGAATGTTCCCGAGGCGTCACGATGCTCTGGAAGTGGCCTGGTCTGTATTTGTGGGTGTGTTTATTGGTGTGAGTCCCACCTTTGGCGTTGCCATCATTATGACTGTGGCTACTTGCGCCTTGTTCAAGTTGCCCAAGGTTCCCGGTGTCATCGCAGATTTTGTGGCTAACCCGGTCACTCAGTTCGGTTTTTTCTATCCGGCAGGTTATGCTCTTGGCTGTGCCATTGTGCAGCCCGAAGCCATCAGTTTTGACTTCCTCAAGGAATTCGAACAGGTCTCCTGGAGCAATTTCGGTACGATCATGGGTAACCTGTGGCACAACGCTTCCGGTCACCTTTTCGCCTTCCTGGTGGGTATCGAAATTATTGCCACCATTACTGGCTTTATTTTCTTCTTTATCGCCTACTTCGTGGTGGGCTACCGCAAAAAGAAGTGGCTTGCTGCCAAGACGGGCTATATTCACAATCTGATTGCCGAAGATGAAGTTTTAATCAAAGAAACACGCAACAAAGGAAAGAAACCTATGATGCACATCTACCCGTTCAAGGCTCTGCGCCCCGTTGATCCGGCCGAAGCCAAGAACATCTCCGCTCTCCCGTACGACGTGATGAACCGCGCTGAAGCCAAGGAAATGGCTCAGGGCCTTCCTCACTCCTACCTCCGCGTTACCCGTTCCGAACTGGAACTGGACGACAGCCTGGATGCATACGATCCTAAGGTCTATGCCCACGCTCGCGAAAACCTGGACAAGATGATTGCCGATGGCGTTATCGCTCACGACAAGAAGGACTGCCTTTACATTTATCGCCAGACCATGAACGGCCGTGAACAGTACGGTCTGGTTTGCTGCGTTCCTGCAGAAGACTATTTCAATGGTACCATCAAGAAGCACGAACTGACCCGCGCAGACAAGGAAGAAGACCGTCTCCGCCACGTTCTCGGCACCAACGCCAACACTGGTCCGGTGTTCCTGACCTACCGCGACGAAGGTCAGTTCGCTTTGCTGGCTGACGTAATCAAGACTGCTCCCACCTATGACTTCGTTACCGAAGCTGATGGCTTTGGCCACACTGTGTGGGTTATCGAAGACGACGCCAAGATCGCCGCTATCCGCAAGGCTTTCGAAGCTGTTCCCGTGAGCTACATCGCCGACGGTCACCACCGTAGTGCTGCAGGCGCTCGCGCCGCTAGCTACCGTGCCGAAGAAGCCAAGAAGGCCGGCACCTACACCGGTGACGAAGAATTCAACCGCTATCTCGCTATCCTGTTCCCCAGCACCCAGCTGAAGATCTTGGACTACAACCGCGTTCTCAAGTCTCTGAACGGCCGTACTCCGGAACAGCTCATGGCTGAAATGGAAAAGGTCTTTGACATTGCTCCGCTGGCTGAAATGCAGAGCCCCGCAAAGCAGAACCAGGTCAACTTCTACATGGGCGGCAAGTGGTATGCTTGCACCTTCAAGGCTGAATACCTCCAGAACCTTGGCCCCGTAGATAGCCTTGACGTGGCTCTCCTCCAGAAGCTCATCCTGAAGCCCCTCTTCGACGTTGATGATCCTCGTACCTCCAAGAATATCGACTTCGTCGGTGGTATCCGTGGTCTCGGCGAACTGGTGAAGCGTGTCGATAGCGGTGAATGCGCTTGCGCATTTGCCATGTATCCGACCACTCTGGATCAGCTCATGAACATCGCCGACGCTGGCGAAATCATGCCGCCCAAGAGCACCTGGTTCGAACCCAAGCTCCGCGACGGTCTGCTGGTTCACACTCTGGACTAATTCCGAAAGCGAATGGACTATAAAGAAAGACGGCTGGTTTTACCGGCCGCCTTTCTTTTTTATCGGAATGATTCCGTTTGAAGTTTAGTGTTTGAAGTTTCGCGTTTGGTTTTGCGATTGGAACCTACGATTAGGATTTCGTGTTAGGGCTCCATGTCTTCGCGTCTGATGGCTGACTTTCGGGGCTTAGTCGGCTGAGGTTTCTTGACCTTCTTGCTGGGAGCGTCTTCGCTTTCATCATCCTTTTCGCTTTCGGCAGCCTCGTCGCTCTTGAAGATTTCAACCACGAAGTTGTAGGCTTTTTCTGCGGAGTCCTTTACGATCCTCCAGATGTCCCTGGCTACGACTTCTGCTGCTTTGACGTAGGTGAGGGCCGGGTCTACGAACTTCGCCTTTATCTTGTCGGGGGTCTTTAGGTGGAGCCCCACAATGTGGTCGGCAGAGAAGTAACCTAGTTCACGGGAGTCGGGGCAGTTGGATCCTTTTTCGCAGGCTAGGAAGTAACAGTCCTTTGTAATGATTACTTCGTCTAGTGGTTCCGCAGTCTCTTCGGGTGGGGGAGGTGGCTGCGGTTCGTCGCTTGCCGTATCGACCTTGGCAATTTCTGGGACTGCAACTTCGCCTGGTGGGGTCAAGGAGATGTCTACAGAGTCTTGCAGGGAGTCTTGTTCCGCGATATTTGTAGGAGGCAGTTCCTTTTGCTTTATTCTATATAGTTTGCGTTTTAACTTGATTGGTGAATTACCGGGTTCACTCCGTCTAATCTGGAGTTCAATCAGGTAACGGTCTTGCCAGGGCAGAAAGTCAATTTCCTTTAGGCTGACCTGTCTGTTTGCGATTTTGGTTGCACCGACACGGTCAATATTGATTTCTCTTTCGCCTTGCCACAAGGTGGTCTTGACGAATACTTTTTCGCCTAGGCTATGGAGGTATGAAATCAGGTAATCCTGTTCTACTTCGTTCAGTTGTTCGAATCTGAGGGTGTCGCCGATTTTGGGAATGTAGATGGATTGGGTCTGGATGAATGCGTCTTCGCCTTTCCATTTGAAGTGGCGGTGGGGCGTAATGACTTTACCCTTGTCCGAGATGCTGATTGTATCGCCCGGCATGGCGATAATCCTGCGGATCATATACTCGTTGCTATAGAACTTTGCCAGGACGTAATCCTGCTCCTTGGCAGATGATGCGCATTGGGGGAGCTTGCATACCCAGACAACCGAGCGTTCCTTGAACTTAGGGAACATGGAAGAGTCGGGAATCTGCACCGGATCGATTACATAGTATCGGGCAAAAATGGATGCCGCGAATATGGCTATCAGGACGAAAAACAAAAAGAAGGCGTGGCTTTGGCTGTTACGCCTCTGCAAACGCCTAACTTTTCGGTCTAGTCTAGACAACTCTTAACCCCGCCTCGATTAGTCTTCGCTGCCGCCGGAGGAATTGTCGGAGAGGGAAAGAACTGCGAGGAATGCCTTCTGAGGTACTTCCACAGAGCCGATGCTCTTCATGCGCTTCTTACCTTCCTTCTGCTTTTCAAGGAGCTTGCGCTTACGGGTAATGTCACCGCCATAGCACTTGGCAAGCACGTCCTTACGCACTGCCTTCACGGTGCTGCGGCTGATGATCTTTCCGCCGATGGCACCCTGGATAGCCACGTCGAACTGCTGACGGGGAATAAGGTCCTTCAGCTTGACGCAGATGGCGTTGGCGTAAGTGTGGGCCTTGTCGCGATGGATAATCACGGAGAAGGCGTCCACCGGATCACCGTTCAGGAGGATGTCCAGCTTCACCAGGTTGTTCTGGCGGTAACCCATGGGGGCGTAATCCAGGCCGGCGTAACCGCGGCTCACGGACTTCAGACGGTCATAGAAGTCGAACATGATTTCTGCCAGGGGCAGGTTGTACTTCAAGATACACTTGGTTTCGTCCAGGTATTCCATGGTCTCGAACTCGCCGCGCTTTTCGTCGCAGAGGGTCATGAGGGCGCCCACGAATTCCTTGGGGGTAAAGATCTGGGCCTTTACGTAAGGTTCCTCGATGTGGTCGTAGCGGCTGGCGTCGGGGAGCTTGCTGGGGCTTTCGATCTTGATCATTTCGCCATCGCTCATGTAAACGTGGTACTCCACGTTGGGGACGGTGGTAATGATGTCCACGTTGAATTCGCGGTCCAGGCGTTCCTGCACGATTTCCATGTGCAAGAGTCCCAGGAAGCCAGTGCGGAAACCAAAGCCCAAGGCTTCGGAAGTTTCCGGTTCCCAGGTGAGTGCGGAGTCGTTCAAGCGCAACTTTTCAAGAGCTTCGCGCAGGTCCTTGTAATCTTCCGGATTGATGGGGTAGATACCGGAGTAGATCATGGGGAGGATATCCTTGTAGCCGGGCAGGGGCTCCGTTGCAGGATTTGCTGCGTCGGTCAAGGTGTCGCCGATCTTCACGTCGCTGATGGTCTTCACGTTGGCAAGCACATAGCCTACCATGCCTGCAGTCAGTTCCGGCTTGGGGTCGCGACGCATGCTGAAGGTACCTACTTCGGTCACCATGTATTCGCCGCCGGTTTTCATCATGCGGATCTTCATGCCGGGCTTCAGGGTGCCTTCTACAATACGGATGTAGTTGATCACGCCGCGGTAGGAATCGTACACGGAGTCAAAGATCAATGCCTTCAGGGGCTTATCGCTTTCGCCAGTGGGGGCGGGAATTTCATCGACGATCTTGTCCAGGACCTGTTCTACGTTCAGGCCGGTCTTTGCAGAAATGCGGGGAATCTTATCCGGGTCATAGCCAAGCAGGTCGCCGATCATCTGGGCGAAGTGGTCGGGCTGGGCACCCGGCAAGTCAACCTTGTTCAAGACGGGAATCACTTCCAGGTTGTTCTCGATGGCCAGGTACAGGTTGGAGAGGGTCTGGGCTTCGATGCCCTGGCTTGCGTCCACCACCAGGATGGCTCCTTCGCAAGCGGCTAGGGAACGGCTCACTTCATAGGTGAAGTCCACGTGACCCGGGGTGTCGATCATGTTCAGAATGTATTCCTTGCCGTCACGTTCGTAGACCATGCGGATGGCGTGGGCCTTGATGGTGATACCGCGTTCGCGTTCCAGGTCCATGTCGTCCAGGAGCTGGTTCATCATTTCGTTCTTGGAAACGGTCTTGGTCAGTTCGATCATTCGGTCGGCCAGGGTGGATTTACCGTGGTCGATGTGGGCGATAATACTGAAGTTTCTGATATTGTCGTTATGAGCCATAGTGAGCTATTGGTTCCAGTTGTTGAGAACTTCGTTAAAAGCGTCTTAATTTCGCCCAAATATAGAAAATGCTCAGCCTCCCCCGAACCGATATATTCTATATTCTACAGGCAATTAGTTTTTATTGACAAAAACTCGTTCGTATACGATTACATGATGGAATCTATGAAACTGTTCAAGAAATTAGCACTTGCATGTGTTTTTTGTGTTGGTCTGTGTGGGCTTTTTTCCTTGACATTTGCTGATGGCGAAAAAGGGAAGGTCTTCAATAAGGATTATACTGGAATCAAGTCCATTGTAGCGACCATTTCTACTCATGAAGGTCCTATTGTCGTGGAACTGGATTTTAAGGCTGCTCCGAATACGGTGGCAAACTTTGTTGAACTTTCCAATAGCGGTTTTTACAATGGACTTCTGTTCCATCGTGTGATTAACGGTTTTATGATTCAGGGTGGCGATCCTAAGGGAAATGGCACCGGCGGTCCTGGATACACCATTGACGATGAAATCAGCAGCCTGGTTCATGATGCCGGTGTGATTTCTATGGCGAACCGTGGCCCCAACACCAACGGATCTCAGTTCTTTATTACTCAGACACCGCAGCACCACCTGGATGGCAAGCATACTGTGTTTGGCCGCGTTCTTCAGGGGCAAGATATTGTTTGCCGCATTGAACCGAACGACCCAATTTTAAACATTAAAATCGAAGAAAAGAAGTAATCTATGAGTTCTAAGAAAGTTGCAACGAAGGAAACCAAGGCCGCCGAAAAGAAACCGGCTGCAAAAAAGACTGCCACTGCCAGTGCAGCCAAGAAACCGGCAACTAAGCCTGTAGAAAAGGAAGTTACCAAGGCCGCAAAGTCTGCTGCCAAGGAAACTGCCTCCAAGACTGCTTCTAAGTCTGCTGCCAAACCGGCTGCCAAGGCTGCCGAAAAGGTTGAAAAGGTCGAAAAGGCTGCTCCCGCCAAGGCAAAGGCCGCAGCCAAGGCTGCTGAATCCGCTCCTGCAAAGGCTTCCAAGGCAAGTGCCAAGGAAACCAAGGCTTCTAAGGCTGCAGCGAAGGAAACTCCGAAGGCCGAAGAAAAGGTTGCTGAAAAGGCTCCTGCAAAGACTGCAAAGGCCGCCGTGAAGGAAGCTCCCAAGGCCGAAGAAAAGGCTCATGCAAAGACTGCAAAGGTTGAAGTCAAGGAAGAAAAAGTGGAAGTGAAGGTTGAGCCCAAGGCTGAATCCAAGGTTGACTCCAAGTACGACTATGCTGTTTTGCTGGAAGGCGTCAAGAAGTTGTCTAAGTCTGTCATGTTCGTCGAAATTGATGAACAGGAAGACCGTTCCAACAAGAAGAAGATGTCTTCTGAAATGAAGAGTCTCGAAATGAAGCCCACTGCAGCTATCCGTCACAAGGCTTCTCTTGCTGAAGAAACTCAGGAAGAACTGACTGAACGCATCCTTAAGGAACTGGAAGAACAGAACCTGGCTTTCGAACGCGAAGCTGCATCCCAGATGTGTACCCGTTGCAACCGCAACCTGGTGTCTCCGGAATTCTGGGTCGATAAGCATCTCGGTTACTGCGAAGAATGTGCATTCATCCTCAAGCTTGGTCAGTCCAAGGAAGCCCGCAAGGTGGAATACCAGCTGGGCGGCATGGGCGACTCCCTTGATGAAGAAGATGAAGATATCATGGGACCGGACGCAGACGATCTGAAGGCGGCCGAAGACGATCTCGCCGATCTTGATGATTAATGAATGAATCCACCGGCTTTCGTCGGTGGTTCTTTCTTTATGGCTATAAAAGTGTGGGTATAAAAAAAGACGGACTTTTGTCCGCCTTTTTTTGTATAAATGCAAGCGAGTTTGAAAAATCGCAGGTTAGCTAATCTTGCGCATAACGCCGATGACGCGGCCTGCAATGGCAAAGTCCTTGTCTTTCTTTACGATGATGGGACGATAGCTGGGGTTTGCAGGGCGCAGCTCGACGTGGTCTGCGTTGGGGTGGTAATATTTGACGGTAGCTTCGTTATCGACCTGGGCTACGATGATTTCGCCGCGGTCTGCGGTTTTCTGCTGACGTGCAAAGATCAAATCGCCATCAAAGATTCCTGCGTTGATCATGGAATCGCCCTTGACGCGGAGTGCAAAGACGTCGGTACGGCAAGCCAGAAAATCGCGGTCGATGGTAACAGTACCTTCCAGGTTCTGCACTGCGAGAATGGGGGTACCTGCTGCAACTCGACCCACGATAGGAATTTCGATGGTGTTGCTGGGTGCCAGTTCCTTATTTTCGTCATCGTTGGAACCGATGATTTCGATACCGCGGCTCAGGCGGGGAGAACGGCTGATGTAACCCTTCTTGATGAGGGCTGCGAGAATGGAACGCACGCCATTGGTAGAAGAAATTTCAAAATGGTTGCCGATTTCGCGCACGGTGGGCGGCATCTTGTTTTCCTTGGAGTACTTCTTGATGTATTCCAGGATTTCTTCCTGACGGGAAGTCAGTTCCTTGCGGGAACTTTCGTTACCCTGCATAGAATCGTTCATTTCCATTATAAACCTCGCTTTTGAACTTTACATTTATAAATATAGTGTTCAAATGGATAATTGTCAATATGAACACTGCACAAAAGTGAGTTTTTTTCCTGTATACTGGTAGAACCAATTTATTTTGAGGTCCATCTAGTTTTTGGCCGTCTTTATTTCTAAAATCCGCGCCATGAAAAAGGTTGAAGTCAAGGATCGTTCCCTTATAAGCCTCTCGTGGCCTCTCATTTTGACTTTTGCCATTGGAATGCTCCAGCCCCTGATGGATAGCTGGTTCCTTTCCCGAACGTCGGAAACGGCTGCGGCTGGGGTCGGTGCCATGATGCCTGTTCTTGCCGCCCCTTTTTACGGCCCTCAATGCCCTGGCCCAATCCGGTGCCAGTATCGCATCGCAGTTTATCGGGGCCAATCAGAAAAGTCACGCCCGTTCGACGCAGTCCATGGTGTTGGTGGGCAGTCTGATTCTTGGATTTGCCCTCAGCTTGATCATTTGGCCCATTTCGGGGTACATTCCCAAGTGGATGGGGTTGGAAGAGGCTCCCGCCCAGTTTGCCAAGCAGTTCCTTTCTGTGGTGGCTGCCGGTTTTGCTTTCAGGTCTGCGCAGTCGACGTTGACGGCCCTTATTGCTACCCACGGCCTTACCATCTGGAATTTCTTCGGAAATTTGATCACGATTATCAGCAATGCGGCCATGAACTATGTCTTTTTGGAAGGCTGCTTTGGCTTGCCGAAGATGGGCGTGTATGGCGTCGCCCTGGCCACCGCGCTTTCCTGGTTGATTTCTTCTGGAATTCTATGGTGCGTCTTGCGTTACAAGGTGGAACACCAGACACACCGTCGCGACCTGAAACGTTCCCGCGCCATTTTGCCGGACTGGATCCGAATTGGATTGCCTGCCGCTGCGGAACCCATCAGCTTTCAGCTGTTCCAGGTTTTTATTACCGCCATGGTTGTGTATGTGGGAACGACTGCCATGACCGCCCGCGTTTTCGCAGGTAACTTTGCCGCACTTTCTGTGATTCTTGGAATTGGCCTTGGTCATGGAAACCAGATTCTCGTAGCCCATCTGGTGGGGGCCCACGATTTTGAAAAGGCCAACAAGAGGGTCTATCAGACTCTTGCCATTGGCGTGGTCAGCGGTCTGGTGCTGTCCATTTGCATGGCCCTGATGGGGGAGCATCTAATCGGATTCTTTACGGATAATCCCGACGTCATTAAGCTTGGATGCCTTTGCCTTTGGTGCGATGTGGCGGTGCAGCCTTTCAAGGCGGTGAACTTTATCGTAACCACGTCCTTGCGGGCTTCGGGCGATTCCAAGTTCCCGGCCATTGTGGGAAGCGGCATGATGTGGGTCCTGGCGGCTCCGACTGCACTGTTCCTGGCTTTTGTTCTGGACCTTGGGCTGGTGGGTTTATGGCTCGGCATTGCCTGCGATGAATTCTACCGTTCCATTGCAAACATTTGGCGTTGGCGCAGCGGCCGCTGGAAATCCAAGGCTGTGGTGTAAAGCTAAAAAAGCTATCTTTACACCGAATTATGGAATCCTTATCAGAATTTTTAACCTTCGCCCACTCGCAAACCCTTAACGTTTTTCACAAGGTCAAGGGAGAGGCCATCCACGTAAACGGAGCGACGATTCCGCTTGCGGCCATGATGGTGGCGACTCGTTACTTGAAGAATCCGGAGCCCATTATTGTGGTGGCTAGGGATTACCGAAGTGCCGAGGCATGGGTTGAAAATCTGGAAAGCCTGGTGGGGGAGCAGTTCGTGCGATTCTTCCCTTCGGTGGGCCTGAAGCCTTACGAAAAGAAGGTTCCTTTTGAGGGTGTCCTAGAAGAACGTCTAAAGTTTTTTCGAGACGTAGATAAGTACAATTCCAATCATGGGGAGGCGCCCTTTATTACGGTTTGCCCCCTGGATTCCTTTATCATGCGCCTGCCCAGTCCGGGTGCCGTGATGAAGAACTGCCTGAATTTGAAGGTGGGTGACGTTCTTGAACCGTCTACGCTTCGCCCCTGGTTCATGGACCACGGTTTTGTGGAACAGCCTGTGGTTAGCGGGGTTGGGGAGTTCTCGGTTCGCGGTTGTATCGTTGACGTAAACTGCCTGCTTTACCCGCACCCGATCCGAATTGAATTCTTTGGCGACGAAATCGAATCCATTAGAAGTTTTGATATCTTCAGCCAGCGTTCTGTGGAGCAGATGAAACAAGTTCAGCTGTACCCCATGGGCGAATTTACCGTTCCCGAAAAGGAACTTTCTCGCTATAATGGCGAACAGGAAGGGCTCTGGTGGCACCGCAGTCGCTATGAACGTCTGGAAAGAAGTCTGCTGGATTACTTGCCGGGAGCCTCCCTGGTTTTCGAGGAACTTTCCCTGCTTTCGGAACAGGCATCCAAGACCTATTATGCTTACGAGGCTGCCTACCATGAAGTGCGTCTGGTGGATGAAGAAGCCTGCGCTCCCAGCGATTTGATTTACAAGATCGGCGAACTTTCCCGCGGCTTTGTGGGGCGCGCCTCCATGGACATGACCCGCGTCAAGGTGGATGACGGCAACTGGTTCGATCTTCATTGTAAGCCTCAGGATTTTTCATCTCACGGAACCGAACAGGTGGAACGTGAAATTGAGGAATTCACTGCGGCGGGCGGCACCGTTTATGTTGTGGCCCCCACCCAGGGGGGCCTAAACCGTTTGCGTCTTGTTTTTGGCAATTACCCCATCGAAGAATATATCCTGGGCAATATGACCGAAGGTTTCTGGCTTGAAGAAGACAAGGTCGCCTTCTTGACGGAAACTCGAATTTTCAATCGTCATTCCAATAAGGTCCGCAAAAGGAAAATCGCTGGCTCTGTTTCGGGTGCGTTAATGGTGGAATCCCTGAACCGCGGGGATTTCGTAGCCCACGAAGATCATGGGGTTGGCCGTTATTTGGGCCTTGTCCGTGTAGAAGTGAACGGCGGCATGGTGGACTGCGCCTTGCTGGAATATGCCGGCGGCGACAAGCTGAAATTCCCTGTGGCGGACCTTCAAAAAATTGAACGTCTCGATAACGGCGAAAACGAACCGAAGCTAGATAAGCTGGGCGGCAAGAGCTGGGAAAATGTCAAGAAGCGTGTCAAGCAGAAGGTCATCCAGATTGCCCGCGAACTGGTGGAACTTTACGCCAAGCGCGAACTGATCGATGGTTTTGAGTTCCCGCCTGATGATAGTCTGCAGCGTGAATTTGAAGACGCCTTTGAATACGATCCCACACCCGACCAGGTGAAGGCTACCGCCGATATCAAGAGGGATATGGAAAGCCATAAGCCTATGGACCGCCTGATTTGCGGTGACGTTGGCTTTGGAAAAACTGAGGTGGCCATGCGCGCCGCCTGCAAGAGTATCGCCAGCAAGAAGCAGGTTGCCGTTCTTGTTCCCACCACCATTTTGGCGGCCCAGCATTATGAAAATTTCATGGATCGTTTTGCGGGTTTCGGCGCCAACATCGCTTTGGTGAACCGCTACAAGACCACCAAGGAAAAGAAGGAAATTTTCAAGCAGGTGGCCGAAGGGAAGGTGGATATTCTGATCGGAACACACGCCTTGCTTTCTGAAAAGAATCAGTTCCACGACTTGGGACTTTTGATTATTGACGAAGAACAGAAGTTTGGCGTAAAGCAGAAGGAAAAACTCCGCGAGATGCGTCTGGCGGTGGACACCTTGAGCATGAGTGCCACGCCCATTCCCCGTTCCCTGCATTTGAGCATGACCGGCGTCCGCGATATTTCCTTGATCAATACGCCGCCGGTAAATCGCCTGCCTGTTGAAACCAAGTTGCTGAAGCGTGACGATGAAGTCATCAAGAACGCCATTGTAGACGAACTGGCCCGTGGCGGTCAGGTGTTTATCGTGAATGACCGCGTGCAGAACATTTACGATTTGGCCGACGAAATTCAGGAACTGGTTCCTAATGCGGTAATCGGTGTGGCTCACGGTCAGATGGACGATCGCGATCTGGAAAATTCCATGGACGCGTTCCTGTCTCGAAAGTTTGACGTTCTCGTAAGCACAAGCATTATCGAGTCGGGCCTGGACGTTCCTAACGCCAATACGATTATCATTATGAACGCCCATCATTTTGGCATCAGTCAGCTGTACCAGATGCGTGGGCGAGTGGGCCGCAGTAGCGTTCTTGCAAAGGCCTTGCTGGTGATTCCCGCCAAACATGAAATTTCTCCGGAATCCATGCGCCGCCTGAAGGCTCTGGAACAGTTTACGGACTTGGGCAGCGGCTACCAGCTGGCTATGCGCGACCTTGAAATCCGCGGTGCGGGCAACTTGCTAGGCCAGGAACAGCACGGCTTTATTGCCGAAGTTGGCTTTGAAACTTATGTGCGCCTGGTGAAGGAAGCGGTAGAAATGCTCCGCGGCGGTCCGCTGGAAAAGCCCATCCAGACTCGCGTGGAATTGGGTGTGGACGCCTACCTGCCCGAAGACTACATTCAGGATGGCCTTACCCGAATTTCGCTGTACCAGAGGATTTCCCGTGCGGCAAAGCCCAGCGACCTGGAAGCCATTGGCCAGGAACTGAACGACCGTTTTGGCCCTGTTCCCGAAGCGGCCAAGATGCTTTTGCTTGTGTCTGAAATTGGCCTGCATGCGGGCCGCCTGAAGATCCAGGGCTTGCAACAGAAGAAGGGGCTGCTTGCGGCCACCTTCGTGGAATCGCCCCCGGTTGGCCCCCGCGTGTTGAGCGAGATGTACGCCAACGCGTTGTTCCCCATGCGCATTATGGGCGGTTCACCCTTGCAGGTGGTGATTGAACTTGGCCGCGGCAAGGCGTCGGAACTGGCGGAAAACGCCTTGAAGCAGTTCAAGGCTTTTGATAAAATTTCGGTTTAACGGCGTGAGAGCCCCCGAAATTGCGATTTTTACTAACCAAACTCCGTTTTTTGGTGTAATTGGTTAGTAGTTTTTCATAAAAAAAATCCGTTCCGGGATAATTTGTGTTTTATTTTACTAACTAAATCTCTATTTTAAAGGAGTTTGGTCCGTAATCAAGACTCGCTACCCATAAAAAAGACACATACAAATTAAAATTTTACTGCCTGATTGGCCATTTGGCACCCGTTTGGTTAGTAAACCTGCGAAAACAGCCCATGAATTCGCTCCAAGCACTCCTGAATTCGGGAGGCAACGGCGGCTGAGGTGGAACAATCCGACGCTGATTCGCCTTTGGGGGTGTCTGTGCCATTTCGGGGTGGCACGTCTGCGCCGTTTGGAGTGTTTGCGTCGTTCGGTGAGAAACTTTCGTCGGCGTCGGTTTCAAAGCGGACTTGTTCCCGAGGGATTAGACCCATTGCGGCTGCCGTTGATTTTTTGCGGAAGGAGTCGGCGTGCAGCGAAAAGAGGGCCCGTGTACCCAGCTGTTGCAGTGTCGCCTTGATAATGCCAGCGTCCCCGCCGAAGCGGTGGAAAATGACCTGAGGGACCGGGGCGGTTTCCCGTTGGCAGCATTCCACGTCTGCGATCATTTTCAATATCCTGCTGTAATCTCCGACGCAGTGAACCTGAATGGGGCGGTTTAATTCCTGCGCCCACATTACCTGTCTTTTAAAAATTAGCTCTTGAACTCCTGCGGACTCATATCCTTCAAAACGCTTGTCTAGCCCGCATTCGCCAACGGCATAATCGCCGCTACGGAGAATCTGTTCTAGGCGGTTCATTTCTGATTCGCTCACTTGGGCGGCGGCCATGGGGTGTACACCGAAGGCTTGTGTCCATTTCGTTGCGGACCGGGCGTGCTGAACGTCAGTGATTTTCATCAGTTCCATCGATTTTTCCCATTCCCAGGGCTCGCAAGCCACGTTGTTGAATCCGCAATCGGCTTGTAAGAGGGCTTTGGCCACATCGGCGGAGTGGGGGAGTCGTGACAAATGGAGGTGAAAATCGAACATGTGTCAAAATATAGACTTGCTTGGTCTAAAAAATGCCTTTTTTTTGCTCAAATTCTGTAAAAAAGGGTTGTTTTTCCAAACGAAAAAGCCTAATTTAGGGCTATAAGTTTTATCAATCCTCAAAAAAGGAGTTTCTAATGCGTGATTTGCTGGAAAAGGCACTGAATAAGGGTCTGTCTGTTTCTTTTTCTAATGAAGGTGGTTTCACTATCATTCGCATTGCCAAGGGTAGCGAAGTTGTTGCTAGCTGCAGCCTGGGTGTTGCAGACTTCCGCACCAGCGTCGAAGATTCCCTCCAGTCTCTCATGATGGATCTGGATCGCAAGGGTCTCTAATTTAAAGTCAAATTTTTTTTGCGAGCGCTCGGCTTAAGCCGGGCGTTTTTTTGTTTGGGTTTATATGTGGGAAGGAACGTTTAACCTTGGGAATAAAAAAAGTGCCTGGCGCTAAACCAGACACTTTTTCAGAGAAATTCTCTAATGTGATTAGTTGATGCGGCCAACCAGGTTGCCAGACAGCATGTAGTCCTTGGTAGAACCGTAGCTGTGGAAACCAGCAGAGAGGCTGAAGCGGTCGGTGAATGCCTTTTCCAGGTAGATTGCACCGAGAACGTCCTTCACATGCTTCTGCTTGTCGCTAACACCGAATTCCTTGTGTTCGTTACGGTCAGCAACGTATTCGGCTTCGACGATGATGCGGTCCACAACCTTGGTGTAGAAGGTAACACCGCCGGTAACCGGGATAACCAGGTCGTCGGAAACGTCCATGAGGGCGCCTTCAGCGAAGATGTCCATGGTGTTGGAGACAACCGGCAGGTTGAACTTGGCGGAAACGTTGTGCTTGATGTCTGCATCGGCGTCGTAGATGGCGTCGAAGAGGTTGCTGCGGTAAGCCAGCTGAACCTTCAGCTTTTCAAGACCTTCGAGGCCGTGGAAGTTGAATGCAGCACGGATGTCGCCTCTGTCCAGATTTTCAGACTTGCTGATGAGAGACAGGTACAGGTCCATGTTGTCGCTCGGGGTGAAGCCGAACTGCAACTGGTTTTCGGAAGCCTGAGTGGAGAGGAAGCCGTTTACGTAACCATCGATGTAGCCACCGAAGTAGTCACCGCTCTTGTCAGTGTTGTCCCAACGACCCACCTTGAAGGTGAAGTAGTCGGTGCCCTGCATTGCCCATGCTTCGTCCAGGGAGAAGTAGTCGGCTGCTGCAGTTTCTGCGGAGCTGTTACGGATCTGTTCCTTCTTGACCTTCTTGTCGACGTTGTCGTCGGAGGACTTCAGGTCGCCGGGGTAGAATGCGAGGCCGATCTTGCCCTTGAAGTCTTCGGTTTCAGCGAGGACTGCAAAGTTAGCTTCTCCGTTCCAGGTTTCCAGGTTGTCGCTATACTTGTCGTTTTCGGAAGACCAGAATACCTTGCCTGCTTCCAATTCGAAGTCAGCGTTGATGTCGAAGTTGATCTGGTTAACAGACATCACTGCGTTTTCGATCATCTTTTTCTTTTTGCGCTTCTTCTTCTTGGGCTGAGCCTGTTCAGCAGCGGGAGCGGCTGCAACTTCGGCTGCAGGTGCTGCTTCGACGGCAGGTTCTGCGGCAGGAGCTTCGGCGGCCTTTACTTCTTCGGCCTTGGCTTCTTCTGCGGCAACAGCTTCTGCTGCGGGTGCTTCAGCGGCAGCGGCTTCGGCGGCGGGTGCCTGTTCGGCAGCGGCTTCGGCGGGAGCTTCGGCAGCCTTCACTTCTTCAGCGGGGGCAGCAGCGGCTTCGGCAGGAGCTGCTTCGGCAGGGGCGGCGACTTCGGCTGCAGGTGCTGCCTTTTCGGCGGCGGGAGCAGCGGGAGCGGCGGCCGGGGCTGCTACTTCAGCTGCAGCGGGAGCAGCGGCAGGAGCAGCTGCTTCGGTAGCAGCAGGAGCGGCCTTTTCGGCAGCGGGGGCAGCAGGCTGGGCAGCGGGAGCTGCGGCGGCGGGAGCTGCGGCGGCGGGAGCGGCAGCAGGTGCTGCAGCGGGTGCAGATGCTTCAGGTGCAGCAAAAACAGCAGCAGCCATGATGCAAGAGGCTAAAAACATTTTCTTCATAGAGGGAACTCCTTTCACTAATTCCACGTTCAAATTTTAGTAAAAAATTTTGGCAGTATGGTAAAAAAAACTTTCCTTAGGGGTTTTTACTTTCATTTATCATTTAAAATGGCTAACTTTACGCTTCAAAAGAGGTGAATTTTGAAGAGATCTATCATTTTTGCATTGTTTTTTGCCGTTGCATTCGGTTTTTCACAAGAAACTCTGTCCGTTTATAAAAAGGTTGGCGGTACCGTAGACGAAAGTACCCCCGCAGCAACCCTCCAGCTTAATGACTGGATCAAGGAACTGCCCATTCCCCAGGATTCCGTAAAAAAGACCAAGATTGTCAAGGAAAAGGTGGAAGTCAAGGACAAGAAGGGCAATGTCAAGAAAGACAAGAAGGGACGCCCCAAGATGAAGACCGTCAAGAAGAAGGTGGTCTATTATGAAAAGGTAACTCCCTCTGAACCGCCCCGTTTCGTACCCATCGATTGTAAGTATGGTGCCCTCTGGGTCAAGCGCGCCGACCTGGCCCGTTTCCAGCAGGCAGCCCAGGACCTGAGTGGCGAGTACGCCTCCGCAACCGGTCGCGTTGTCCTCAAGAAGTCTCCTACGAACCCCAGACAGTTTACCTTTATCATCCAGAATGGCCCCGAATCTGGTCGTGCCGAACTGGAAGCCAGCAATGTGGAAATGCGCGAAGCCGGCGGCCAGGGTCGCATGACCTATAGCGAAGAAGGCTGCACCGTTGACCTGGCAATCGCCAACCGTCGAGTGAAGGTGGCTCAGCGTGGCTGCTCCGAATACAACGTGGGCAACTACACTCTCGAAGGCGAATACAACGACTTCAGGGGCATCCGTCGCGTGGTCGAAACCTTCAACATGCCCGAACAGGCTTTCACCTACAAGTACTTCAAGTGGTGCGACAGCGGCTTTGATTCCTGCAAGGAAGAAAAGGATGAAAACGGAAAGGTGACCATCACCTGGAGTAAGGGCGGCAACGGCTTTATCGAACGTAAGGCTGGCGAAGAAGTCCATACCTATCGTCCCTTCGAACACGTGATTCCCCACAAGCGCGACTACTTCAAGGGTGAAAAGCCCGTGGCCATCAAGACCAAGCGCACCGATATTAGCGGTGAATGGTGGATCTGGTACTTCTACCCCAAGGCTGAACGATTCAGGATGGTTCGTGCCGGCATGCGTGAAGACATCGCCCAGATGGAAATCTACGAGTAATTACAGCAGGTCAGACACTCTAACTTTATGAACAAGGTTATAGAACAGTCCCGCATTCTATTTCTGGATACAAGCGCAGTTGTCCGCCTGCTCCAGATGCATCCGGACTTCTATCCTGTCGTTTCGTCGGTGCTGGACTATGCTTACGAAAAGAACATCACGATTCTGACTTCTAGCGTCACCCTGTTTGAACTTTCCCGCAAGGCCTGTGTGGCAGGGGAGGGCGTTCTTGCCCGCCAGTACCGTGAGTTCTTTGAACATTCCCAGAACGTTAAACTCTGTGACGTGAATGGCGAAATCGCGGTGAAGGCTGCAGAACTTTTTGCATCTGCCAATCGTACAAACCACAAGCTTTCCGAAGAAGATTCCCTGCGACTGGCCACGGCATTCGTGAACGGAGCGGATTGCATCCTTACCGAGAATGTGAACTTTGCGAACTCTACGGATATACCCGTGGTAACGCTGGAAGAAGTTTTATAATTATATTTGCGCCCGACAAAAGAAGGACTCGATATGGCAAATGAATATAAGATGCAAATGAACCTGACGTCTCGTCTGGACAAGTATTCCCTGAAGCTGCAGCAGCTCATGGTGAAGTCCAAGTTCACCCTCAAGGCTATGGAATACGGCGCAACCCACGGCATGCTCCGCGACCTGATCAAGTACGGTGTCGAAATTGATGGTGCATTCAACAGCGTTGGTGACTTCTGCTTTTCTAAGACCACCTTGCCTCTGGAAGAATACGCCCTGGACATGACTGTTCAGTTTGATGCAGTGACTCTCAATGCCCGCCTGATGAGCATCAACATCTCTACCAAGCGCGTTAAGGATGGCAACACCGAAACGGAATATTCCTTCAACTTCGAAAAGGATGCAGACAAGGATGACTTCGATCTGGTAATCCCTTACTTCAAGGTCAAGGAAGCCGAAGAAGAAGACGATCCCAACAAGGTTGAAATGGGCGGCCTCCAGGATCTGGTCTCTGAATTGGAAGGCGGTGGAAAGGGCAAGTTCAAGAAAAAGAAGAAGCGCCCCTTTATCTACTACGATACATACTTCACCATTGAGTAATTTTGAATTGAGCCGCACTTTGTTAGTGTGGCTTTTTTCTACATTTTCTCTTGTAAATTTACTGGAGTTAATATGCCTAACTACTCTACCGTTATCGGTCTCGAAATCCATTGCCAGCTCGCTACCAAGACGAAGATGTTCTGCGGTTGCGAAATTGAAGTGAACACTACTCCTAATAAGCACGTTTGCCCGGTTTGCCTGGGTATGCCCGGTGCCATGCCGGTTCCCAACAAGCAGGCTGTGGAATACGCTATCCGCCTGGGTCTCGCTCTCAACTGCGAAATCGACCTGAACGCCATGTGGACTCGTAAGAACTACTTCTATCCGGACCTTCCTAAGGGCTATCAGATTACCCAGACTGGTGGTCTTCCGGTGTACGACCACCCGATTTGCAAGAACGGCTGGCTGGAAATCATCAAGGCCGACGGTACCAAGAAGCGCGTGGGCATTACCCGTATCCATATGGAAGAAGATGCCGGTAAGCTGATCCACGACATGAGCCCCACCGACTCTCACTTCGACGCAAACCGCTGCGGTACTCCGCTTTGCGAAATCGTGACTGAACCGGACATCCGTAGCCCGGAAGAAGCTGTGCTGGTCCTCAAGAAGATCAAGCAGACTTTGGAATACACCCGCGTTTCCAATGCTAACATGGAAAACGGCAACATGCGCTGCGATGGTAACATCTCTCTCCGCGCTTCCGAAGACGCTCCCTTCGGCACCCGTGCAGAAATCAAGAACTTGAACAGCTTCACTAACCTTGAAAAGGCTCTGAACGCCGAATACTACTTGCAGTCCGCAACGCTCGACGCAGGCAAGGAAGTGGAACAGTGCACCAAGCGTTACGATCCCAACGCCGATAAGACCATCGTCATCCGCTCCAAGGAAGACGCTCATGACTATAAGTACTTCCCGGAACCGGATATGGTCCGTCTCGTGACCGATCCTGCCTTCGTGGAAGAAATCCGTCGCACCCTTCCGGAACTGCCGGATGCACGTCGCGCCCGCTTCATGAATGACCTTGGCGTATCTGAATACGACGCACAGGTTTTGACCGACGACCGCGACATCAGCGACTGGTTCGACACCGCTTCCAAGAACTGCAAGAACGGCAAGGTTCTCGCTAACTGGGTCATTACCGAACTCCTGGCAAAGATGAAGGATCTGGAAGGTGGCCTCGCTGACCTGAAGATCAAGCCGGAACAGCTCTGCGCCCTGGTGAACCTGATCGAAGACAAGACCATCAACGGTAAGATTGCAAAGACCGTCTTCGCCGACATGTTCGAAACTGGCAAGGATCCTGCAGATATCGTTAAGGAAAAGGGCCTGGTCCAGGTGGCTGACACTGGCGCTATCGAAGCTATTGTTCGCGAAGTTTGCGCTGCCAACGCTGCCCAGTTCGCAGAATTCAAGGCCGGTAAGGTGGCTCTGAAGGGCTTCCTTGTGGGTATGACCATGCGTAAGTCCGGTGGCAAGGCTAACCCGGGTATGGTGAACGAAATTCTCGACAAGCTGGCTCAGGAATAATCGGCCTAATCGCCACCCTTCGCTATGCTCAGGGCAGGCTCTGCTTCGCAAGTTGCTATGGCATTGAATCGTGTGTTTGCAATATTCGCATTTGCAATCGCCTGCGTCGCACTGACGCCGGTGGTTTCGTCTGCCGCCGACAAGCTGGACCAGTATGATTCCGCCTATGTCAATACCCTAAATATGACGGATGCTGAAATTGCCGAACTCTATGGTATTGATAGTACAAAGCTGGCGGAAGGTCCGACCTTGCAGGAACTGAACGAAGAGAACCCTAGCTATGTCAAACGCGAGTACGACCATAAACAGCAGGTCATAGTTGGTAGTGTCGTTATGTTGTGCGTAGCTATAGCCATGGTGCTGATGAACAATTATAATCCTTCACGCTGACAGAAACCTGCATAAACTCAAAAACGCCTAAATTGAGCTAAAAACGGCAATTTTCGTAAAAATACCTCTTTCAATTTTGCTTTTGTAGTGTTACTTTTGGACTGAAACCGTCACTCGAGCGTCACTTGACTGGCACCCGAGGATCGCCGGGGAGGTCTATGAGTAAGGTTCGTGAAACAGTCAATTTGAGAAAGCGTACCATGAAAAATGGAGGCCAGTCCCTATATCTGGATTGGTTCTTTCATGGCAAAAGGGAACGCGAATTTTTAGGACTCTATCTTGGAAAAGATAAAGTTCAAAATGCAACTACAATGCGTTTGGCCCAACAACTCAAGGCCAAGAAAATGGAAGAGCTGATTGCCATAGAAGCAGGAATCGCTGTCAAGAAATTTGAAGCAACCAGCATCTCATTTAGAGATTATGCTTTGGAAGTTGCAAGTCGATATAAAGTGAAAAATACCGTTCGTTCTTTTACGTCGGCTGCGAAACGTATTCCGAATAAGATAATGCTCGCTTCTGTTGATAGGGCCTGCCTTTCAAAGATCATTCGAGATGCTTGGGGAGAATGTTCTCAAAACGCACAAAACTCAAACGGTGCGTTTCTTAAGTTGGCCATGCGACAAGCTTTCAAGGAAGGTCTTGTTCCTCAGCTCCCGGATTTTTCTGGTGTTGTTCCATCGCCAAAACCTGGTAATAAGGTTTTCTTGACTTTGGATGAAATAAAGCAGTTCATGGCTGTTGAACCTCCTGTCGATAAATGTGGTGCATCTGCTGCAAGGCGCTGGTTCATGATAAAGGACGCTTTTCTGTTTGGCTGTTTTACGGGGCTTCGTTATAGCGATATTTATAAGGCAAAATGGGGCGACATTCAAGACGGTATTTTGATTACGGAACAGATGAAAACGAAGGAGGAAGTTCGTATTCCTCTTTCGCAAAACGCTTTGCAATTTATTCCGCAAAGAAACGAAAACGTTCGAGACGAGGATCGAATATTTGATGCCATTCCTGGCAGATCGTGCCATGCAGATATAAAACTTGCAAAGCTGGTAGAACTTTCCGGCATAAAGAAACACATTACCTTTCACTGTTCCCGTCATACCTGTGCGACCTTGATGCTTTCATACGGGGCGGACCTTTATACCGTCAGCAAGATTTTGGGCCATACCAACGTCAAGACGACCCAAATTTACACAAAGGTGCTGGATGAGGGCAAGCGCAAGGCTGTCGAACTGGTTCCCAAGATTTAGAACCTTGCGGAAATCGTGAAAGGGCTATAGACTATCCGTCTATGGCTCTTTTTTTTTGTCTATTGAACAATAAAAATTGAAAGAAAATGAAAAATATTTGAATTTTTCTTGATTTACGTCTTGACACAGCTGTGCGGTTATGTAGATTTGTGGTGTACAAATGAGCAAACAAGGCTGGTTCAAATGAATACAAGAAAGACAAATAAGGGCGAGTTTAGGTACTATAACGTCGCCTACAAGTTTAACGGGGAACCCAGAACCTGGAGCGTGACTGTTGACGTAGCCAGCAGCAAGAAGGCTGCTATTGAATGGGTCAAACGCTACCTTGGCGGAACCGACCACAAGGCTCACCCGGCCTACATCATTTAGGACCTGCTGATCGGCAGGCCTTTCTTTTAACCACAAACCCTAAAAAAGGAAAAAATCATGAATAACGAAACCAAAAACACCGAAACCCAGATCGCAAACGTCTTTGACTGTTTGGCAATCACGAACGTGCAGGTTTTCCCCTTCAAGGAAGGCCCCAGCATGGGCCACATGAAGGGCCTTGCAACTGTTGTTTTCAATGACCAGCTCATGCTTCGCGGCTTGCGCATCATGGATGGCGAAAACGGCTTGTTTGTCGGCTATCCGAACGACCCGTTCTATAAGGGTGAGGATTTCCGTTATATTGCCCAGCCCGTTACCCGCCAGCTCCGCGAACACATCGAAAACTGTGTACTGGAAAAATACCAGGCCGCAATCGCTTAAAAATCACCATTGAATATAAAGGACACCGAACCATGAGCTACAATTACCGCGACGCCATCAAAGAAGATTGTGAAACCGCTATCAAGGAATACCTGGAATACCATAAGGATGAAGTGAAGGGAATGTCTAAGGAAACGCTGACTGAAAAGTTCCATGACGCGTTCTGGATTGACGATTCCGTCACAGGCAATGCTTCCGGTTCCTATACCTTTTCCTCCTATGAAGCGGAACAGAATCTTGCTGGTAACTGGGACCTGCTTGGCGAAGCCATGAGCGAGTTCTGTTGCGAGTGTGACGCCATCGCGAAGGGCGCCGAATGGGCTGACGTGACGATCCGTTGCTATTTGCTGGACGAGGGAATTGAAAAGGCCATGGAGGAACTGGAGGAACTGATCGACAGCGCGATTGAGGAATCCGAAGAAGAACCGGAGGAATCCGAGGCCTAGTTCAAGGCTGTTCAGATTCCTCCTTTTTTATTACTTGAAAAACCTAATCAAGTTAGGTATTTTTAAACAGGGAATGAAAATGGAAATTGAAGAAGTCAAGAAGGTGCTGCTCAAGGCGCTCTGGGGTTATGAGCAAAAATCGGTGGAACTTCGCAAGACCGCCGAAAACAGCTCCAGCGCGGAGTATCGCAAGTACCAGCGTGAGCTTTTGAGTGCCGTAGCGGTCCAGAAACAGACTGTAATCGAGATCGCGGCCGCATTTGGACTCAAGGCTGAATGGCAGGCGCGAGAATCCTGCTGGACCATCAAATAATCACCACCAAAATTTAAGGGACACCGAATTATGAAAATCAAGGCATTTCTTATTGACGTGATTGGCGGAAACAGCCGCGTCGTTGAAATCGAGAACAAGCTGGAGGACTATTATCGCGAGCTTCACTGTGAACTGATTGACATCCAGTCGCGCAAGGTCGGCAAGAGGGTATTCGACATTATCTGTGATGATGAGGGGCTGATGAAGGAAGATAACAAGATCAGCGCCATCGACAACCTGGGCGCGCCTATGTTTGTGGGCAACCTTCTTGTGGTGAACTGCAAGGATGGCGTAGAAACCGGACTTGAGGATGATGAAATCGAATACGTTCGCGAGCGAGTCCAGAAGCTCTGTACCCGTAACTTTCCGGAAGGCTATGAAATGCTGACCCAGGTGGAATACTGCTAGGAGGCGACCATGGTAAAAGTTGGAGACATTATCAAGATCATTGAAATGCTTGGCGAACCGCGTTATACGGGAAAGACAGGCGTCGTGGAACACATCGACAGCCTGGGCCAGCTGCATGGAAGCTGGGGTGGGCTGGCTGTTCAGCCCGAGAACGATCGCTTCGAGGTTATAGGCCACAAATGACAGACCAGCTGGATTTCTTTTCGATACTTGACCGCGTAGAAATCCCCAACAGTGCAAAGCCATGGTGTAAATCGTGGCTTTGCGCCCTTACGAACGATGTGGGCGTCTATGTGACGAATGTTCACACCTATACGAAGGGCGAGGGCTACATGGCCTATTTGGAGCTTAAATGCGCGCTTCTCTATCCCTATGTCTATTACGCCTGCAGCTTGCAGAACCGCACGGCTGGACGTGGCTCTCCCTTGACCCAGGACCCGGAATGCTGCTTTACGGTGTTCGACAATCTGGATCAGATAGAGGCCAAGGTGACGGACTATCTGGAGAAATGTTCCTCCGGCTATGAGCTGAAACCTGGCTGGATAAAGTCTGTGGTTGCCGATATGTTGAAGGACATTCAGCAACAGTCTTAAAATGCTATCTTGACACAAAAGGAAAAATCAATGTTTGAAGATTTCTGTACCTATTACAAGGGCGAGGAAAACTGTCCCTTCGAGGCGGGGAAGGGTCATGCAGGCAAGTTCTGGGTGGCTGAAAATTTCGTCTGCAAGGAATATGCCCGGACTGTTGAAAAGCAGACGGAGCTGGACTTCTTTAGGATGGTCTGCGCCTATATCGCGAAGTGGGCGCCCTATCAGTTTGTAGAACTGATTCGTGAGTACCTCAAGAACTCCAAGGCAAGCGAGGAAATTCGCTCGAACGTCAGCAAGCTCTATTTCTAACGGTGAGGCCCAAATGACAGCTGGAGAACTTATCAAGGAACTGCAGAAGTTTCCGTCGGACTGGGTTGTTCTTTCACAGAATGGAAATGGCGATTATCGCCAGGTCGAAAAACTGGAAAAGGACGACAATTATGACGATCTGCTGATTGTCGCTGGCGACAGGGAATAGAGATTTAAATCCATAGACAGTTCTTCAAGGCTCCAAGATTGCACAAATCTTGGAGTTTTTGTTATCTTGAAATAGAATCCTATAGGGAAGCTGATTATGAATGACTTGAAAAAACTGATGGAAAAGTACGAAGTTCCTTGCAAGGTTGTTAAGACTGAAAAGAAGGAAGTCGATTTGAATCCGCAACGAAAGAAGCCCGTGGACTGTGATTACGTTGATCCGTCAGGTTTTCCTATCTGGGATAATGACTAATTGACGAATTATGAACTATAAAGACCTTGCTGCCTCTGTTGAATTGACTGAATACTGCATGACCCATGATTATTCGATTACATGGTGTCGCTGGTTGGATAACATCATCTTTACCAGGTATTCCGATGGATCGGAGTTTACGCCCAAGGCAGGCGCCACCGCAGCAAAGATTTTCAAGGTTGTTCAGGAGGTTAGGGGAAACAGTTCTCTCGATCCTTTGATTGGCTTTCTGGAACCTGTGAAACCCGCTTCATTGGATATAATTCTTTAGAAGCTGTTGGACTTTTTATGCAATGCCTTGAAAATTCCCTAAAAATCTTTGCCAAAACGGGCGCCGACATTGATTTGGAAACAGCGATGGCGCGCCTTTCGAACTTGACGCGCGACTATTACCGGGAAAAGAAATATCCTGGAAAAAGTGAAATTCGTGTTTTGGCAAAAACCTTTGTCAAAGATTTGAAAATTGGGAAATGGCCTAATGTCTTGCAGGGTGAGTTCAATGATAACTTTCGCAACAAGACGAAAGCCTTCCTGGAAAAGATTCATGGTGATGCCCACAAGGCTGCGGAAGCAATGCTGAAACAGTGCAAGGAAACTGTAGATAAGAATATTCGATAATTTTATATATTCAAAATAGCGAATATGTTTATTGTTGAGAAAAGGATAAATATGACTCTTGAAACTGTTGAACTACCCAAAAATACTTTTAACGATATTGTTAATGATGCTTTAGAAAAATTATGCAATCCAACTATGCGCATTAAAGTGAAAAAAAGCGTAATAGGCAATGAAAAAGGTGAGCTTCCGAAGGAAGTTCCTTCTACAAGCGGAATTTATTCCATTTGGGTGGATGATGAGCTAATGTATATTGGTGAAGCCGGGAAAACCCTTAAGCTAACAGGTCGGTTGAAACAACATTTAGTAAAGTGTCATGAAAAAACTCAGTCTAAATTAGAACTGGTTAAGGACGCTTCTCAAAATGGTCATGAAATAAGCATTTCGTTCATTCATGTGGAACCAGAACCTTTTAGGCTTGCGTTGGAAGACGAACTTATCAGGAGAAAGACCGATGTTAAGCAAGCACCATGGAATCAAAAAAGTGCCAGTAAAGGTGAAATGCAGAAGTGGATTGTTTTCCAAGTTAAAAATTATATAAAGGACTTTTGCAAACAGCTGAATCAACCTGATTTAGCAAAAGGGAAAACTGGTATATTGAAAGATGTGTTGTATTCCGCGTTTGTTATAAATTTTGGAAATTCTCCAGATTATGATTCAATTATCGAAGGATTGTTGAAAAAGGAAAAAATTGTGAATAATGGCGATAGTTATGATGTTCCAAAAAGAAAAATCGTTAGGAAGAAAAAACTATAATTTTTCCAGTTTTCCGTTTTTGACGTAATAAACCTCGGCACCTATGCTCTGCCATTTCTTAGCCACCTGTAAATGGGTGGCTCTACTTTTATCAGTCAAGTCATAGGGATAGGTAAGCGATTCCACGCAGTCAATGGTGACGTCGCCATGGAACTGGAGTTCCAGGTAGCTTGAAATGTTGTTGCTGCGGAACTTTGCCATGTTGGAGGTGTCAGTTCCCAGTTTGGGTAACTTTTTCTCGTACATATCGTCATAGGATACAGCCTTCGGATCGGTGACGAGGCTGGGCTGGTAAGTTTCGCCGAGGCTGTCGCCAGCAGTCCAGGTGCAGACGACCTTATCCTTCTTGAAACGAACTGTGACATTTCCGTACTGCGTGGCCGGATTGTGGGACTTGAACTCGCGAAGTTTGTCGTGGTCCAGCAGGTTTCCGTATTTTTCGTACTGGCCGATCTTGAGCTGATTTGCCCTGTCGGTGGAACCAAGGCCAAAAAGGTTATGGGCGGCGCCCAAACGCGCGTGAGACTGTTTGATTGAACCGTCTGCGTTTAGACTTGGACCACAATAACCGCCGGAGCTTCCTGTTTCGAAAGTGTTCTTGAAATGGCTGGTAAGAACCTTTTCCAGGATGTCGTCGTCGATATGCATTCCCAGGTCATGCTGCTGGAAAAGCATCTTCATGTTGGCTTCGATTTCCTTGGCGTACTTCTTTGTGTCCGAACCGTACTTTCTGGATTTTTCATACTTGGCGATGGCGTCGTCCAGATGTTCAAGCGTCTTGGGGAGGTTTGCTCCCATGGTTGCCTTGAGTTCCGGCAGGGTTACATTCCCGAACGGGACGCCCCCAGCTGTTCCACTCTTGATCTTCTTCAAGCGTTCGCGAAGTTCCTTGGCTTCGATTTCCGCCTTTCTGGTTTCGGCCTTCTTCAACAGCTGTTGAAGCTCCGTTCTTGCTGCGGCGTCACCCTTTGCAATCGCGGCGTCCATATCCTCCGCCAGCTTCTTGATGATCCCGGATTTCGGATGCTTGGCAAGAAAGTCCTTGATTTCGTCCACGCGTTGAATGTCGGATTCCCATAGGATTTTCTGTTCCACCTCGCGAAGCGCCTTCTTATAGGCGTCCTGTGCGACCTTCCAGCTGGAATACTTCTTATGGTCCTCCACCCACTTGATTTCAAATTCAAGGTCATGCTTTCGGCTGGAAAGGGAACGGGGCATCCCGTCGAGTTTCTTCTTGACGGAATCATTGACTAGAATGGCTGTGTCATAGTCGAAATCCCTGGCGACCTGGATCGGGTCCTCAAGGTAGGTACAGGCCTTGAGCTTCTTGAGGGATTCCTCCAGTTTGGCGCTCTGGGCCTCCATTTCGCTGTAGGCGCTTTTGCCGCCCTTCTGCAGGGCTTTTTCCAGTTCGTCCTTACCGGACAATCCATGAAGCCCGTTTGCTTCCTGTAACAGCTTGTGCGCCTCTGTACGGATGGATGTTCTGCGTTCCAGCTCCTTCCGGATGGCGTTTTCCTGTGAAATAGTCCTTTTTTCATGCCTTTTCTGGGCAATTTCGGCAATTCTGCGCCTGCGGAGTCTTTCCTCCCAGCGGTTTTGGATATCCGCGATCTGCTGTGGTGTCCTTTCGTGGCGTTTTTCTGCGGCCTGGATGAGCCTTTGCCTGGATAACAGCGATTCCTGCTCCATTTTAAGCGCCTGCAGCTGTTTTTCCTGCTGGGCGATAGTCTGTTCCATCTTTTCCAGCTGGGCGCTCGTAGCCTCGTTTGCGCCCTGCTGCGGAGTCTCTGGCTGTTCCGCCTGTCTGACCTGGTATTTTCCGTCGATTTCCGGCTCCCAGGCGACCATGCTGCAACGGCATTGGAAGTCCTCTCCGGGGGTTCCATGGTACATTTCCGAGGTTCTTGGATGCTCCACAAGTCCTTCGGGAGTTTCCTCATAATAGACGTCCGGATTTTCGACGCTGCAGATCAAGCCGTTCATGAGGGCGTGGGAATCACGCTCGCGCCCGTCCAGCGTTGTCATCCACATATAGTAGCGGATGCCCAGTTTCTTGTAGGTGGAAAGGTTGGCTGCTGAATTGAGCTTTCCCATTTCCGTTCTGGCGATCAGCTCCGCGCGATGCTTTGTCTCCATCGGCAATTCCCTGCGAATTGCAGATTCAAGTTGCGATTTGCTCCAGCCCTTCATCCTCGCGTCGGTGGCGAGCCTGGATATCTTTGCCTTGGCGTCGGTTTCGGCACTTATGCAGAGCTGTTGGAAATTTGCCTTCCATGCGTCAAAGATGGACTTTTCCGCTTCCGGGGGGAAGTAGGGCTGGCCCACAAGCATTTTGGAATATTCGCTGAAATTCCAGCCCGTCTTTACTCCGACGGCATCGGCTAGGCTTGACACCTTCTTTACAAATTCCGGGGACAGTTCAGCTTTCGCTTTCGCAAGATCGTCAAGGTCGTCAACGAAGCCCATGAGGGCGAGCTGGATATTCTGTTCCAGCGCCCTTGCAAATTCCTCGCGGGTAGCCTTTTGAAGGTCGGCCTCGATGGCGCTGGGATAGAACTGGTGGGCGCTAAAGACGGGCCTGCGTCCACGCTTCTTCTGTCCGATGCGTTCCACGTTCCTTACGAAATTGAGAAAGCTGCTTGCCATTCTGCTAGTCCTCTACGGTTACTTCCCAGGAGTGACCGTTGTGAAAGATGCTCTCGCGGATGCTGTCTGCGTCTATGGCTCCCATCTGGTAATAGATATTGAGGGTTTCCGCCTGGAGCTTCTTTGCCTCCAGCTGTTCCTTTAGGCTCATGACAGAAACTGGTCCCCATTCGAACTCGCTACAGCTTGCGTTGCAGTTCCTGTGGGCAAGTTCAGAAATGAGCCTTGCTGACGGACGGTAGATATAGCGGGAACGCCAGCTTTCCACCAGTTCGCCATAGGCCTTTGTGTCGCCCTCGTTGGTCTGGGCGAGGCCAGTGGCGCTCTGTCCGAAAAGGATGCTCATGGGGATTCTTGAATCCGCGCTGACCATGTTCATCGCCTTCTGCAGGACTTCGGGCAAACCTGTGAAGTTGTGGCTTAAAATCTCGAACTTGTCATTTGCGCCGCTGAAAACGCCCCGGAACGAACTCATGGATAGCTTGACGAGGCTAATAAGCTCCTGTGCGTCGCGGATGCCGCAGTCCGGCTTGGAGAGCATTTCGTTGAAGTTCTCCAGGCTGAAAAGCATGACGCCCGTCTCCGTCGCCATGTTGACGATGCTTGCCATGACGTTGGCGAGGTTCTTTAGGCTCTGTTCGCTGGCCTTCAAGGCGGGTGTTCCGAAGAACCGTTCCCGCAGGGAGACTCCACGAAGGACGTCCGGGGCCTTCTTGCCATAAATGACAGTACATCTTTGGGGGTGGATTTCGCGCCTTTCACCGTCCAGAAGGGTGACTCGGAAAACTTTCGGGGAATCACCCTCGAAGTCGCTGGATTGAAGATCGACTGTCCCTGCGCTATAGACGCGGTACTGTCTCACCTTGGCGCTGGACGTTGGGGGTGCAGCCAGGGACTGCAAATCGTCATTCTCGTATTCCGTGACGATGATTGCGCCTCCAGTCAAACGCTGATATTCGCCAGCGACCTGCAGGGCTTCGATGAGGCCAAGGGAGAAACATTCCTTGAGGACTGTTCCATCTTCGTCTCCGATGATGGAAATGTCATGCTTGAAGGCTGTTTCCGGAACACATTCCACGATCCGGGCTGCAATTCCGTCCTGCACCTTCATTTTCGCCAGTTCGTAGAGGTCGCTTCCTCCGTAGGGCTTTGCGAAGGTGTTTTCGCCCTTATCCATCTGGGCGTGACCCATTCCTGTGACGAAATTGCCGTAGGCACCGTCCTGAATCTTGCTTTTTTCCATGAGTTGATTTCCTTTTTAGATGAAGCTGACCATGCCGGAGCCTGTCCCGGTCGATAGGTAGTTGAGGGCTTGCGTGGTAGAGTCCACGCGGTCGTCATGCGGGGCTGTGGGGAAGGAGACCAGTTCCTCGACGTAGTCGCGAACCCAGGGGTGTTCCGCATCCTGTTTGGGGATGAATACGTTCCCAGCCTCGAAAAGGGGGCTGACAGCGAAGGCTCGCGCCTCCTTTGACCCCTGCGGCGTGTAGGGGACGATCCCGCTGATCTGGTTTTTCAATGCGCTTATGATTGCGGGGCCGTTGGCCTTGTCCTCTATGATTTTTTTCAATGCCTTGGGATGCTTGACCGTGATTCTTTGCAGGGCGCGGATGCTGGAGACGAAATCCATCTTCTCGCAGACGCAGTCGATGAGGTAGAAGCGCGAGCCGACCTTTCCCCAGACGGTTCCTGCTACATTGTCGCTTGAGGCGCTGTCCGTGAACGTGAAATCCCAGCTTTGGATAATCTTGTCGAATACCTTCGGCAGAATCTCGTATTCCTGCAGCCATTCGCGCTTGATGATGCTTCCGCCGACGGGTGCGGGGTGCTGCTGGTAAAGGGCGTTCCAGTCATAGCTTCCCACGTTCGCCTTGATCTTCTCAAGCATTTCGACGGGGTATCTTTCCGGATGGAGGGCTTCTCCGATTCTACGGTGAGGCTCGTCAATTTCAGCGATTGCGGGATAGTTTATGATGGTCCACTGGTCTCCATCGCCCCGCTTCATGGCGTTGAGCAGGCGTCCAGCCAAGTCGTCCTCATGCCATCTGGTAAGCGTCACCAGAACGCCACCGCCCGGGGAAAGACGTGTGTAGGCTGTAGATGTGTACCAGTCCCAGACCCTGTCGCGGATCGTGATGCTGTTCGCTTCCTGTCTGTCCTTCAACGGGTCGTCAATGCCGAGAATGTCACAGCCCATGCCCGTGATGCCGCCCCCGATACCAGTGCTTCGGAAACTTCCGATGTGGTTCGGTATTTCCAGCAGGTTTGCGGAACGGGTGAACCTGCTTCCGCGCGGGGGGAGGGAAACGTTTGGGAAGATTCTATGGAACTCGCTTGAGTCCATGATCCTCTGGACGTCCTTATTGACTCGCTTTGAAAGGCTGTCGCTATAGCTGCAGGCGATGAAGGAAATGTTCGGATTTACGCCAAAGCACCAGGCTGGAAAGTGCTTGGAGACAAGCTGGCTCTTGCCATGTCGCGGAGGCATGGTTAGAATGAGTCGAGGGCTCTTGCGTTCCATGACGTCCACGAAGAACCCCATGAGACGGGCGCAGATTTCCCTATGTACCCAGCCGATGCTGTACGTCGGCATGGTCGCCTTCACGAAGGCGAGAAGATTGCTCCTTGCAAGTCTTTCAATCTGTGGAGTCGTTTTCGTAGATGCCCAGTTCCCTGGCCTGCCTTCTGATTTCTCCCAGTTCCTCCGGCGTGGGGATTTCCCCGTTGGAGTCTATCGTTATCGCATCGGGACAGTCAACCATCCTGTCGAGCATTTTTCGCTTTGCGCGGGTGAGCTTGGTTGCCTCCGTCTCCTCGGCTATGTCAAAGACAAAACGAGCCGCCTTGATGTTTCCGGAAAGGGCCATGCCGCTCATGACTGAAAGAATTGCTGCACGTATCTGGATCGGCTTGTCAACCTGGATTCCGATGTTCCGCAGCGATTCCTTGAGCTTCCCTTCACCCAGCGTAAACTTTGTGCCAAGTACATTTCTCGCGACGTCGCGAGCCTCCTTGGCCTTCTGCTTGCTCCTGGACGCGGCAAGGCCTCCCAGCTTGCCGAGCTGTCTCATATCTACTGGCTCGTTCATACATTAGTCGTTTCTCAAGTCCTTCCACCAGCGCAGAAAATCGGGCCAGTAGATTGTAATGCGTCCACGCTTGCAGCTGCGGCGTACGGGCATCCCGCGCGTCTTTATCCAGTCATAGACGGTGAAAGGGTTGAAGCCGATCTTCTTTGCGACCTCCTTGACTGTGAGGTAGTCGTTTTTTTGTTTTGTTTGGTCTATGTTAGCCATCGGCTCCCCGGAAGAAATGATTTTTTATATACGGTTTCCATGGCTATTACCACATTTGAAGATTTGAAGAAAAGGTTCGACACACTCAAGGCGCTGAACGAGAGGAAGGTTGTCGCCGGATGGCTGGATTCCAATGGAACGGCAAGAAAGGCGAAGCAGAACCTGGACTACCGCAAGAAAACGGGCAAGAGGACTGCTGCGCTTCGCGAGCCTCCCTCCAATGCGCTTATAGCAAGAACGCTCAACTACGGAAGAAAGGCCGGGACGACCCTTGAGGGCGTCCATTACAGCGCCATTCCCGCGCGTCCGTTCCTGCGCTTCGCCATGGAGAGGTACAGGGCCTTGATGCCAAAGATCGAACAGAAGTATATCCCCCTTGTGATAGCTGGAAAGTTCGATGTTGATGCCCTATGCCTTGAGCTGGGCGTAAGATTGAAGGACTGCATCACGCTCGCCATGCGCGACAGCGCAAGATACGAGGCGTTGCATGAGGCTACGCTTATCGCGCGACGCAGGGAGAAGAACGACAGTCCGACGCCCCTCATCGACACTCATCAGCTGATTGATTCGGTGACGTTCGAGGTCAAGTGATTGCGGAAAACTCCGCTGGAATGAACAGTCCGAGTCACCATGGAGACGTTCTTTGCGCCTCTTGCTGTGACACAGGCGTGCTTTCCTTCGATGCTCACTTCGACGTCCTCTGAACCAGTCGCGAGGTGAATGACCTCGGCAATGTCGCTTCCTATCTTTTCCTGGAGCTGGAGACGCTTTCCCACCATTTCCGCGATACGGGCGAACTTGGAAAGTCCGAGAACCTTGCCATGGGGAATGTAGCGGATGGAAACCTTCATGTCATACATGAGCGCCAGATGATGCTCACAGTGGCTGAAAATCGTTATATCGTCAACCTTGACAATCTGCCCGTCCGTCTTTTGCTTGAAGCACTTGCCGAACTTCCTTGCAATCTGTTCGTTGGTATAGTTCTGGCCTTCGAACATTTCCGCATAATAGTCCGCAACGCGGCGGGGCGTCTCCCGAAGCCCCTCGCGATTAGGATTGTCATTGAGCGCCTGGAGAAGCTGTCTTACCAGGCTCTCAATTTTCTTCTTCTCGATCATATTCCGCGATGTTTCCTTCGCTTTCCTGTACGACGACGCGATAGCAGAACGGCACCTGTTCGCAAATCCATCTTGCGATGTTTTCCGCAGTAGGATTGAACGGGACTACATCATTGATGTAGGCGTGGTCCAGCTTCTCGGAAATGCTCTGCTTGATCTGCTTGAAATCCACGACCATTCCCTGGGCGTTCAGGGTCTTGCTCTTGCAACAGACCGTAATAATCCAGTTGTGTCCGTGGAGGCCGTTGCACTTGCTTTCGTAGGGTAATTCCAGACGGTGCGCGCCTGCGATTTCAAAACGCTTGCTTACCTTGAACATTATTCGATTCCTATGAACTTGTGCCATTGAAGTGAAAGAATCCAGCCCGGATTCTGCTTGACCAGCTCAATACAGTGGTCAAGATTCTCGCGAACAAGATTGTCGCCTTCAAAACAGGGGGAAAGGCACATTCTTCTCGCTGTCTTGCATGGGGTAGGTAACGGTTCGCCAGCCTTTATGACGAAACGAAGCTCGTCGATATTGTCCGGCACGATCCTGCTTGTCTTGGGGCTGCAAACGATGTAGTCAATCCCTGCGGGAACGGGCTTTGTGCCGTTCGTCTCGATGGACTTGTACCAGCCTTCGAAGGCCTTGATAAGTTCCGCGTCAAGCTGGAGCGTCGGCTCGCCTCCGCAGAAGGAGACGCTTCGGCAATTTCCGCCAACTTCCTTCGCCTTTGCGATAATCTGTTCCGCGGTCATTTCCGTGAACGTTTCATGATCCGTATCGCAGAAGGGACATTTCATGTTGCATCCGCTGAAACGCACAAAGACCTGTGGCGTTCCTACGCGCTTGCCTTCGCCCTGGATGCTGAAAAAGATTGTGTTTATCCTGTAGGTCCTAGCCATTTTCGCAGCCTCCCAGATTCAAAGCGCGTTCGCGCTGTTTGCAGCTGTCGCACTTTCCACAATGGCGGTCTCCATTGTTGTAGCAGCTCCAGGTGTTCTTTTCATAGTCGATTCCGATCTTGCGCCCTGCCTTGACGATTTCAGCCTTTTCCATCATGGAGAAGGGGGCGCGGATTCGGACGTTGAAGGCTGGGCTTGTGCCAAGGTTTGCAGCCTTCTCGAATGCCTTGATGAAGGGAAGGGTGTCGTCATAGTATTGACCGCTTGCAAGCCCGTTGAAGCCTCCGTAGATTTCGCCTATGCCGTTCACTTCCGCGAACATGACCGCGTAAGAGAGCAGGATTCCGTTCCTGAACTCCACATAGCTTGTGGGTATGGAGGAATCTATCTGCTTGAAGTCCCTGTTTACGCTGATCTTCGTCTTGGAAATCAGAGAACACTTGCTTCCGGCAAACCCCAGGTCGATGGAGATAATCTTGTAGGGCTGTTTCAGTCGCTTCGCGTTCTGCGCGGCATAGGCGATTTCCTTGGATAATGTCTGCTTGTAGTCGAAAATGAGGCAGAAAACCTTCTTGCCCTGTTTCGTAAGCTGTTCCAGAACAGTCGTGCTGTCAATCCCGCCGGATAGCAGCAGCACCGCATCACATTTTGATTTTTGCATATTGCATTGCCTTGAACCATTGTTGTTTGTTGTGGAATCCAAGAGTTTTCTTGTCCTTCTTGAATTTCTTTGGCAGATGGATGTTCTTCATGACTCCATCCTGAAAGAGGAAGCAGTTTCCGTACCTTTCGCCGAGGCTCCAGGTGCTTGAATCGCTGCTGAAAAAGTGGAACTTGCGCAAAAGGGGCCAGTTCGTACAGCCCAGCGCGTGAACCTTCGTGTTGTACTTCGCCGCAGTTTCCAGGAAGAAGTGGAGGGGCTTCCAGTCATTGGCCTTTAGCCATTTGCTAGAATCCGTGAATCCAGAGAGCGAGAGCGCGACGTAGGAAAAGTTCTGGACCATATCAAGCCAGCCTTCCTTCTTGCGTCCAAGATGCCAGACGGGGATGCTCTGCTTGCCTGTGGCCCGTTCTATGCGGTTTCGGATTTCCTTGACCTTCTCGTAGCCCACGATTTCGTCGATATCCATTTCGATATAGTTGTCGATATGCTCGCACTTGATCCAGTCGATATAGGCGTCGATGTACTTGTCGTCAATCTTCTTTCCACTCGCCATGGCTGTGAAGGCGCCACTATCCGCGATGAAGTGGTTAAATTCACGAACGTCGTTGCCCATGAGCGACGACTTGTATTCAAAGGACGTAAGGATATTGAGTTCCTTCTTGGGGAACTTTGTGTAGAAATCGCCTACGAGTCCATCTGTTGCCATGTGGAGAAGCATTATTTCTCGAAGCTCTTTCCGCAGTGGGGGCAGGTGATGGTCTTTGGCTTCTTTTCCGGATTTTCCTCGTTGGTGAGGAAACTGTCAAAGTCCACGTCCTCGCTGGGGTTGAAGCCAAACTGTTCCACGTCAAAGGCGATCTCGTTGAGAAAGGAAAGTTCCTCGTTGAGCTTCGTGAAATCCCATCCGCTTGCTTCCGCCACCTTATTGTCGGCAAGTCGGAAGGCCTTGACCTGGTTTGGGGTGAGATCGTCCGCCATGATGCAGGGGATTTTCTCCATTTCTAGCTGCTGGGCCGCGAGGTAGCGGGTATGACCGCAGACGATTACATTTTCGCGGTCGATGATGATGGGAACCTTGAAGCCGAAATTCTTGATGCTGGCGACAACCTTTTCAATCGCCATCTCATTGTTGCGGGGGTTATTCTCGTATGGCTTTATGTCCGAAATTGGAACTTCTTTTATATCCATAAAAATTGAATCCTATGCAATTTGAATTAAATATAATGCAATAATAATTGTTTGTAAATAAAATTATTTGCATAGAAGTCAAATTTTTGTGGGTTTACACTCAAAAAAAGAAAACCTAACTTTAGTTAGGTTTTTGAATGGGGCAGAACTCATTTATAAATCAAATGACTATTGACTATCCTTTGACTATCGAAAAATATCGGAGAAACAGATGCCTGCTAAATGTCCCTGCTGTGGAGCGATCTTGACGGATGCACAGGTGCGATCCATTCATTCCCAGATGATAGGGAGCCGCCCAAAGCCATCCTCCGCAGAAAACGGAAAGAAGGGCGGCAGACCGAAGGGGTCAAAGAACAAGCCCAAGGGAAATGCATAAAAAAGCCTCGTTCCAGGTGGAGCGAGGATTTTTTTGTCAATTTTTAGTTTTTCCTTAAAAAATTCAAAAAAAACTTGACTTTGTTTTTTTTTGTTTATATTACTCCTAGTTAGATATAGTTATCTTCAATGCAAGAGGAGTAAATATGAGTTTTATTTGTAAGAAATGTGGACAGGGCGGATATCCCACTCTTAGAAGCCTGCTGGATACTCCCTGCGCCAGGGGTGATTATCACGAGCCTGTTTAGTTTGAGTTTTTTATGACAAATTACTATGGATATAGAATCAATACTTCAAGACGTGACTTTTTTAAGAAAGAGTTAATTGAGCATAAACGCCTTCGTCAAGGTTGGGGTTATGATCCTGGCCAAGATTTAAGAAGTATGACTGTAAACGAGGGGGCAGCTCGTAATAAAAGCATGTTTAAGGTTAAACAAGGCGATGTTCTGTTGGTTCCAGGCCTTTGCTCTCCAGATACTGTGGCGATTGTTCGGGCGACTGAGGATTTTGCTAAGGGATATCGTTTTGAAATTGACCCTAAAGAGGGGGACTATGGTCATATTTTTCCTGCGGAGTTTGTCACAGAATTTCGACGTCATAATCCTCTTGTAGGTTCACTCAAGGCTTCTTTACGAACTCCCATGCGTTTTTGGGGACTCAATGATTTTGCGGACGTCATAGAAAGAATGATCGAAGCGCCCAAAGAATCTTTATTGAGCGTAAAAGATTATTACGACCGTTATGATGATGTTGAAGAATCTGTTTTTGACGCTTTTTCTGATGAAATAAAGGATAAACTGTATGTTAATATGAACTCCCAGTTTTCTGAATCAGAATGGGAATTTGCATTGGTTCGTGGATTGCAGAAGTTATACCCTCATTACAAGGTACTTCGTGTTGGTGGTAAGGCGGAAAAAGAGCATGGCGCTGACATAATTATTAAAATTCCATCACCACTCACTTATGATGAATCTTATTATATCATAGCAATTCAAGTCAAGGATTACAGCAATTCTGTAGGTTTCGGTCCTATTGATCAAGTTTTAAAAGCAGATAACTATCAAGAATGGCATAACGAGCAAAACAAATTGTTGGAGAAGTGGGTAATCCTTACCAAATGTCAGAAAAATCTGAACCTAGAATTTGTGCAGTATGCAGCGTCTAAAAATGTAAAAGTCATATGGGGTGAAGACTTAAAAGAGTTGCTTTATATAATTGCAATGAAGGGTAGTTTATAGTTTTTTGAAAAAAATGAAAAATCCGCCATTTCTGGTGGATTTTCTATATCACTTGAACAGTTTCTGTCCTCTGGGTGTTCCAACAGTCTAGCCGACATGAATGAACCTAATGGTCGAGGATTTGTCCCCGGCCTTTTTGTTATACATAATCAACTGGTCAATCTGCATTTCTTCTATCTTGCTTTCCAGAAGGGAATAAAGATCGCGATTGTCGCCCTCGTTTCCGGAATAGGCGCAAATATCCGCTGCAAGCGCCTGCAAGTGCATCGAAGTCTTTGATCCGTCCACAGCTTCATTTACCAGCCTGGAACGGTACACGCTGTTTACGCGGATAGCACGTCCAAACAGGTTTCTTACAGTTTGAAGCCTCTTGGCTGTTTCCAGAACATTTTCCAGCTGCTCAAGGGTTGAGGGAAAATTTGGGAGACCTGTATTTGTGACTAGCATTTCTGCCAGCGTGAAGTTCTTTATTTCCTTGGCGATCATACTTTCTCCATCGTGACAAGTTTTGAACATTTGAGGTTATCGTCACCCCAGTGCAGACAGGCGAACCATTCCAGCGCCTTATCGGCACAGCCAGCCTTGAATCGGCTTATTCCGGAAATACGGAGGATGCCTCGGAAGATGCTGTCGCATTGCTCCCGCGTGAAAACGTCAAAGCCTTTGTTTCCGTAAAGTGCATCGTGAATGATGCCTGCCCAGTTGTAGATTCTGTTGTTATCGTCCCAGCTAGGCAAGAACCATTGGAAAATCTTGGGAACACTTAAACCGTCGCATTTATAGTCTGGCTTGAACTTGAATATGACCTTGTATTCCTTTCCTTCCAGCGTGTACGAAACGCAGACTTTCGTTGCGATTTGCAGCAAATAGCAATCACGTTTCTTTAGCCAGCAGGTCGGAGGGGCCTCGATTGCCGTTACATGGAGTTCCAGTTTCACTTGTGACCCGCCCTTATTTCTCCGATAAGCTGGTTCAATGATTCGTTCATCCTGTCGATCTTGCTGTCGAGACTCTTGAAATTGGAATCCCCATCATCAAGGCGTTTGTCGTTATGCTTCATGCGTTCCTCGAGAACAGCAAATCTTTCGTCGATGCCTTTCTTTGCCGAGGCGACCTTGCTGTCGGAATGAAGCGCCTTCACGACAGCGCCTATGGCGGTGGCTACCGCGCCTACGTCAAGTCCTGTTATTTCCATGGTTGCTCCCTACGGAATGACGTAGCCACGCCAGCTGACCTGTGGACTTCTGGAACCGCTGAAATTGGTATCGCCCTCCAGCTTTAGATAGAGGTTGCTGTATTCACCCGGCTTTCCAAAGGAATACCTTCCGACGATTCTTCCGTAATGCCATTCCTGGTCGGTATAGCCCGAAAAGTCGAAGGAATCCACAAGATTGTTGTTCTTGTCGAACAGTTTTATTACCGCATGGGAAAGCGGGTAGGTGGAGATATTCTTGAAGCCAACAGTGAAATCAAAAAATCCTCGATAGGTCACTGGGTTGATTGTGGTAATATCGGCAAGAACGGTTTCGGAGGTTCCGCCACCGCTGATGGTGACGCCCTTGCTTCCCTTGTTTACGGAAAAGTCGATGTTGTCTCCGCTGACGTTCCAAATCTTGTCAGAAGTGATTGCGCTATTTGCAATCTTGTCTCCCGTGACAGCGTTGTCCTTTAGCATTGCCGTGGTGATTCGATTGTCGCGAATTGTTGTGGAAAGCTGTTTGCCTCCTCGCGTATCAATGACAGAAAACCAGATATCGCCATGACGATGCTCCGGGCTGTCCGACAGGGAAAATTTCTGTTCAAGGGGGGCTGGGTATTCATCCTCGGAATTGACGATTACCTTGGCACAATGCAGCTGCAGTCTGGAAAGTTTGAGCTTGCGGTCGCGATCGCTTCCACTTCCATGGACGATGTAGATGAGGTCGTTTTCGGAAAGTTCGCCAGCGTCCAACAGTTCCAAAAGGGTTGTAATATTTTCTGCCATTATGAAGTCTCCTTGCTACACGTCGGAAGCGCCAAAGGAAATGAATGGAATCTTTGCGGCTGTGTTGAAAGAACCGTTGATGGGGTCCATGAAGTCAACGCTGTTGCCGAGGGTTGATTCCAGGTTCTGACGGAGGTCAAAATCGTAGAGGTAGTTCGCGTTCTCGCGATCCTTTGCCGCGAGCTGTACGCCGATAGACCAAACTTGGACTATGTAGCGGGTGTTTCGCTTGATCTTGAGCGTTCCCTGCGATGTTTCTCTCATGTCAAAAGAACAGAGCTGCGTCCCGCTGGTAAAATCCTTGCCGACGTGGCGCAGACCTGTATGGCCTAGCAGATTACCCCTTGTGTCAAAGACCCCGATGCAGAGGCAGGCCCAGTCAAGGACGCTTCCAGCAAGAGCGATGGTGCATTTGGTGATTGACCCCTGGGCGTCCGAAATTCTCATGCACTGGTAAATTTTAGCGTTGCAATAGCTGTAGGAACGGAACTCGTTATCGCCCCATTCCAGTTCCTCGAAGCCATCTTGAAGCCCGTAGGCGCCATAGTTGTTTGTGTTGCTGTCAATCTCGCTTTCCGGCATTGTGGTGAGCTTCGGGTCACTTTCTCCCGTCAAGTTCAGTCCGATGCGTAAAGTGCCGTTCATGGGCGTAAGCGTGATTTCGTCCGCGTCGGAAACGAGAATGTCTTTCAGGAAGCCAGCGACAGAATCCTCGTCGATGGAAACCTTATGGTCGCCGGAAGTAGAAACATCATCTTCCCAATGGATGCCGTTTGGACCGCCAATCTTGAGAACCTTCATGTCCTGGATTCCGGGAACGTCAATTTTGGGTACTAGGTAGCCAGCGACAACTCCGCCGACATTCAGCTGGATAACGGTCGGTGTTCGGACTGTGTTCACGCTTACGTCCCCATGGACGGTGGGGGCGTAGGTGCTGGAGGAATAAGTCGCCAGCGAGGCGAACTGTGCGACCGGAACCTTGAAAGTCTTTCCGTCAATGCTTACGGGAACGTAGCCCTGCGCCTTGATCTCCGCGAGGGTGCTTTCTTCCAGCTCTAAAATCTTGACATTTTCTTCCGTCATTTTCTGTTCCTATAGGATGATGTGCCTGCCATCTTCCGTTAGCAGGGGCAATCCCTGTTCGCTTGAGAGGTATCCGTTGTCGATGATGTTCTTGTCCTGTGCGACAGCGAGAATGAGCTTGTGGGGCTGTTCCACCGTTGCGAGCGCCTTTCCGGAAGTCAGTCTGAATGAAGCTCCGGGTAAGCCAAGGACGCCTGCAGGCGCCAACGAGGCGACAGTCTTGCGACTTAACTGTTTTCCCTTGGGTGTATAGACGAAAAAGACGCCATCAACCTCGTCAAGGTATTGCGGGTTTCTGTCCTTTGATAGGTCTGCCGCATTCTGGATGATGTTCTGGGGCGTTCCCGCGGTACTCTGCTTGAAAAGGATTTTCAGCCTGTCGCGGTAGCTTTTGTCACTTTCGCCATCATCGCGCGGCAGGTTTCGCAGTTTTCCGATAATATCAAGCCAGTTCCCGTCCGCTTCTTCGATATTCGCGAAGTTCGCAAGTCTGTAGGAGCTGTCCTCGATGTCCTGAAAACAGTCGGTCACCTTCTCTATCATGGAGAGAAGGTTGGTGGATTCCTTGTACTGGGTGATTACAAGGCTTTGCAGCTTTTTCCAGAGATTGTCTATATGTTGGAGAGCCATTATCCCTCCAGCGTTACGGAAACGTCCTCTGCAGCGATTGTGACCGTCGTGTCGTCGCTGACGGGGATTCTGCTGCTGGACCAGTTCTCGGAATAGACTTGTGCGACCTGGACCGTGATTGCATCCACGCCTGTGATTCCGCTGTAGATCGGGACGCACATTCTCTGCGGGATGATATCCTTTCCGCTGGTAAATTCACTTGAAGCCCAGTTTGAAATGAGCTGCTGGATTTTTTCAGCATAGTCTGTGGGTAGGGCTTCCTCATCATATTGCGTGATGGAAACCTTGACCTTGTAGGCGATGCCCTTGATGAACTGGAAACAGACCTTGTGAAGGAAACCTGCCGCATCCCTGGCAATGCCGAAGCGGTCGCCTGTTCCCTTGATTCCAGCAGGCTTACAGTTCCAAATCTTCTGGGCTATATAGCTTTCCACGCTGTTTTCGCGCGTGGCATCCTCAAGAATGGAAATCCAGTCCTTGTCCGTCTGATCAATCATGTCGGTTGAAAAGCTGGAAGGGACATAGATGGCGAAATGGTGGGGAGGAATACCTTCGGTTTCCACGTCCTCGCAGTTTTCCTTGAGGGAGACGCTGGCTGTGATGTTTTCGCGAAGGTAGGTCAGCATCCCGTTTGGAGTAGCCAAGCCCTCAAAGGTCGCCTGTTCAATTCTTTCACGCAGCGATTCGTCGCTTTCGCCTTCGTTTCGCGTAAGTCCCGCGATGGAGGCAAGCATATCCAGGAATGCACCTGTGGCTGTTGAAACGTCGATGTTTGCACCTACAGTCTGGATCGCCTGGGCGAGTTCCGTGTACATATAGGCGAGAAGGTCCACCAGCATCCCATCGGGTGCGCTGGGGTCAAGGTTAATGCCTGCGCCAAAGACTTCCATGAACGCCTTGGCTATGGCCTGGCGGATTTCACGAAAGCTCTTGATGGAAATTCCGGAATTGCTGTCGATTGCGACTGCGCCTATTG
>NZ_MWQG01000017.1:0-76840 GCF_002210365.1 Fibrobacter sp. UWH1 | reverse complement strand
CCAAGAAATTTCTTGGGCCGTCACTAAGCACATCTCCGATTCCTTCAATCTTCTCGAGAGCCTCTCGGGTTCTCGCTTCCGTCCGTTTCAGCGTTTCGGCTGTCTCGTTCGGAGGTGAGGCCAATTATAGAATTTTCTGGATGAATGTCAAGGGCGTTTCTGCAAAAAAATTCACTTTTTTTGCGATTTTTCAAAGATAACTGTTTTTAATCCACAAAAACTACAACTTATCAACTTTTTATCCACAGCTTTCTTTTGACACCCAGCAAAACAAGCCCTATTTTCTTCGATTTTCTAACTCATTGATCATCAACGAAGTAGAAAAAAGTCCCTTTTATTGTATTTTTATTCCCATGACAAGCCAGAAAAACATCGTCACAACCATTTTCTTAACGTTTGCCGCCCTCTTTTTCGTCGCATGCGCCGAAGATTCAAGTCCAACAGGTGGATCCAACGACGACTGGCATAACAGAATAGAAAACATCCCCGTCAAAAGAAGTTCCTCCAGTAGCGCACAATCCAGCTCCTCTGCATACAAACTAGACGACGTATTCAACCCCGACATTTCCTATGGTGAAATTACAGACAAACGCGACGGGAAAAAATACAGGACCGTACAAATTGAAGACCAGACCTGGATGGCTCAAAACCTCAACTACGCGGACTCCGTAAACACGCCCTCCCTTAAGGGAAAGATGTGGTGCGGAGGCGATTCTTCCATCCAAGACTATTGCGATATCTTCGGAAGGCTCTACACGTGGGGCGCCGCCGTTGACTCCATAGAGTTTGTAAAGGAAGGATACAACATTTCCACTAACTATGATGATTACTTGCTCGACACGACACCCTCGCCCAAAATCATAACGGGAATTTGCCCAGAAGGGTGGCGTTTGCCTAGCAGCAACGAGTTTGACGACCTGCTCCAAAAGTTCGGAGGATTCTCCACCGCAGGGAAGGCGCTAAAGGCAAAGACAACTTTGTGGAACACCAATTCTGGATCCGATCGTGTAGGTTTTTCTGCCATTCCCACGGGTTATTTGTTCCATGACGGATCCATGAAATACGTTGGGGAAAACGCAAACTTTCACACAACCCAATACAACAACTTACATTCCGTCATCAAAGTGCTGGCGGCAAACCGCGCAAACGCCTCGAGCGAATTTCGCCTTCGAAAAGAAGGCTACTCCATCCGATGCATCAAGATTACAGAAGATGATTTAAGTGCGGACGATCCCGTTGCAGATGAAGATTCTACCGTAGACAAAGATTCTACTGCAGACGAGTTGACAAAGTAAAGTGCCATTAATAGCAACGACCAAAATACTTGTCATCTTCTTTCCAACGAGGCTCTAGCCTAACTTTACAGGCCCCATCAATAAGGTCAAAGGGCTGATATTTCCCTTCACCATTGTGGTAAGCGCGGGAGTGATATTCTTCAATGTCCTCGATGTAGTAGATTACCGTCGAACGACACTCCCTTGACTTTCTGAGTTCATCGTAAGAAATCACCTTGTACCAGTTTCCATCTGGAGCACACTTGTACTTGACAGAATCCTTAAATGCATAAATTTCACGCACAAGGGCAGTGTCACTAATGCAGAGTCCAAGGTCTTTTTCTTTCTGCGTAAAGGGTCGCCAAGCGAAGCTCGTATCACAAGCATTTGACCAGAAACGCCCATTGGCACTGCGAATGTCACAAATGAACTTCTCATCCTGGGAAGCACCACTTTCAAAAGGATTATCCAGAACTTCAAATAGGTTATCGCGATTGCATTTTCCAAAGCCTAAAAAATGGTTTAGCATTTTGCTTTGCCAGTCCCCGGCAAATTGCCTCATACTGCCGCAGTAATCCCTATGATACCAACTATCTGAATGACCGCTACCATTCCTAGAATACTTCGCATCCCAGACTAGCTTCATTGAGGAAACTAGAGAATCCATATCGCGGGAAATGAGCGTCAAGTTCATAAGTCCATAATCCACAATCGGCACGACGACATGTTCTTCATTCAGGATTCCATCTTCTGCAAAGTCTGCCTTGACACTATCAAGAAAATCCCTATACCCGGAAGCACTGTTATTCTGCCTTACGAAGGACCAGGCATAAACGACGAAATTGGAGCGGGTGCAGATTGTCCGAACATCACAATTTACACAACGTGTGTCATAATTTTCATAGGGAACATCTACATCTTCGATATCAAAAAGTTCCTCACGAACATTGAGTTGTCTCTGTAGCTCCTGTAACGCCATATTTTTTGCAGTATAGACCGGGTAACCCTGCCGCATCAATTCCATGACTCGCGGGGTCAGCAAAGTACTTGCCGTGCTGAGTATAAATTCGTCTTTACGCCCCACCTCCGTCAAGGATTGAAGCTTTACTGTCACGGAATCATCGGCCTGCAATTCGGCAACAAACATCACCGTCTCGGATTCAATGTTCCTTGCGGGAAATTCAAAACTTACTAGATCCTTAGCCGGCTTTGCAAATACGGTGTCGCCAACAGCTTTCAGTTTTTCATTGACGGCGTAGTAGTAGAACCTGCGAACCGTAAAATCATTCTCGGCCAATACATATCCGACAGGCGCCCGATTATCTAGCCCCAGCTCATAAAGTTCCACAGGTTTTGTGTGGGATTCCGGACCAAAAAAATCTTCTTCCCCACAAGATACCAGAAGGAACAACAGGGCGATATGCAATAAAAATCTTAACATATACTACCCCCAGTTTCCACTCGACACTTTTTTACGACATTCTATATACCCCTGCTGAATATCGGCATCCAGCTTGATACGGGGATGGTCAATTTTTAGGTTGAAGGAATATTCCTTGGTGTAGTCGGAACAGTCTCCATCATAAAACTGCTCAAAGTTTTTTTTGGAAAACTTGAAATCATCGGGGCCAAGAACCAGCACATTGGAGTAATTGCCATTGTGCCATACAATTTTCTCTGCGGTTTCGCAGTTAATATCGTTGCAGCCGAAAATATCCAAATAGAACCGCGTAGTGGAAACACCACTCCAATAGGGTATATGATCATCACCTGCGTAATCCTTCGCCGTATACTCAATATCCATCTTGAATTCAAAGGACAAGGGATTTGCAGAAGAATTCGCCCTATTTACGGACAGTGTGACCATCGTGGCAGACGCAGAATCCGAATTGGTCAAAAGAGTCGAATCCATCGGCTGGTAATTTCTAAAGCGATGGTCATGTTTCAACGACACTTTTACAATCGTATCCGGATAAAGCCAGTCTACATCCAGAGAATCCTGGCAAAGAATGATGGAATCCAGTTCCACAAAATTCGCTACCTTCAATTCATAACGATTCAAGGTTTGGGTATAGTCTTCATAGTAGTATGCATTGCAAGCCACCAAGGCTAGCGCCGCTGCACATAGCAGAATATGAAGCAACTTCGCCACCATTCTCCAATTCCTTTCCGTTACTTTCGACCCATATCCCTTAGGCGGAACAGCACACAGGCGATGTCCACGGGGCGAGGCAGACTCATTTCGCGACTCATACCCTGGGGCAAATTACGGAAACCAACGTTCTTGATCTTGTCGCAGATTTTTGCGATGGCGTCGGTAATGGAATCCCCCGGCAGCACGGCAGATTTAGACGATTCGTCGGCACTGGCCGCACTCTGGCAAAGATTCAGCAGCATAAAACCGGCGCCAAAACGCTGCTGCTTTCCGGCGAGGGTCACCAGGCGGCTGGTATCCGAAACCAGGAAGCCGATTTGAACAATGTAGTCTCCGTTCAGCTTGACTTTAACCTGACGTTCCACGGCGGACAGGGGCTTGATGGAAGGCTGTAAGGGTTTGACATAGTCAGAGAAAGTTCTGCTAACCGGGGGAACAAAGGCGGGAAGGTCCGTCGTCACAGCGGGTGCGGCCCCCAGGACTTCGCAGGCCTTGCCCGCAGTCTTTGCACATTCCGCATTGTAGTTGGCCATGACGATAATGTTGTCTGCAAGTTCCAGGTAGTCGCCACAGGCACCTGCCACGAGAATGAAACTGCGGGCCGCAACAGAGGACTCTGCGCCACCACAATCAGAACCGCTCTGCGGATAGCAAATATCGCGGATGCGGTCGGTCAGGGGAATCAGAGGTTCGCGGTCATCGCCCAACAGCTTGCGGACGCGGACATCGCGGATAAGGAAGTTCACCGCCGAGGAGTCTTCGTCAATAAGATATGTAGAGGCGCCAACTTCCATAGCTTCCAGCAGGTTGGCCGCTTCGCTTGTAGAGCCCGACGCACCCGCCGTCGTAAATTCCTTGGTGCTTACGCCGCCGGGCAGATTACGGACAAACTGCGACAAGTCCGTTCCACGGACACTGCGGCCATCCTCCACACCCACGCGAACGGCAGTTTCATCGATGACAATGCCTTCGCGGCCATCGCCGGGAACATGGGGATAAACAGAACGAGTCAACGCCTGAAGCAAGGTGGACTTTCCATGGAAGGCGCCACCGGTAATAACGGTAATGCCCTTGGGAATTCCCATGCCGCGGATTTCACGACCGTTCACATTCAGCACGACAGCCATTTCGTCGGGAGACTTGAAGGGGATCGCCCCTTCCATAGGATCTTCGGAAATCCCCGAAGCGCGGGGCAACACGGCTCCGTCGGGAACAAAGGCGGCCAGGCCGCGGGAATCCAGTTCGCCAAGGATGGCGCGACGGTCTGCCAGCACTTGATAGTGGGCATCCAGGGCGGCCTCATCGCTCTTGCTATAATAGAGACCGGCTGAAACCAAGTCCGGAAGGACCATGGTCAAAATTTCGGCAGCCGCTTCCGCCTGGATCTTGCGGCCATCGCCAGGAAGACGCACCTGAAGGACCGCACGCAACACGCCGTTATCGATCCACAGGGAATTGCGCACCAGCATTTCGGGGCCGGACACATCGAAGATTACCGCGGCATCCTTATCCGGGTAGCGTTCCAGCACCAGCTTGCTAAGCCTGCGATACAGAAAATCGCTGAGGGCCAGACGACGTTCAAACTCTACACCCCATTCCGAACCGTAGCCCAGCATCTGGAGGTCCGCCTTTATCATGATTCTGGATGCCGGAGCGTAGGGATCCCCCTGCACATGGAGAAATTCCAGTTCGAAGTCCCCAAAATCCCAAGGTTTGTCGCCGAGAGACTTGTAGAGGCCATAGTTTTTGCCATTCAGCATTCGAATTCGTTGATAAAGAGCTTTCATAAAAACAAAAATAACAATCCTACACCCCTTTTTCCCAATTTTTTATTCACTATTCACTGTACACTCTTCTCTTTAAACAAACTTTTTCACAAAAAAAATTTAAATTCCAGTAAAACTTTGTATTTTTTAACGCAAACTTAATAGGAGTAATCCATGAAGAAACTGTACATTTTCGCCCTGATGGTGGCATTCCTCTCCATCAACGTCTTCGCTGCCGATTGCGATGGCGACGAACCTCCTCCTCGCAACCAGAACGCAGTGGTCAACATTATCACTGAACCTCCTAACAGCGACGTGTTCCTGGGTGGCGAACCTCTCGGCAAGAGCCCCATCGAAAACGTGACCGTCAAGTCTGGCCGTCAGACCCTCGTGGTGATCGACCAGGGTTTCGAACTGGTGAACAAGCGCGTGAACATCTGGCCGGGCAAGAACAAGTGCAATGACTTCAACTTCGGCACCAAGATTCCCAAGGGCCACATCAAGGTGACCACCAATCCTGGCAAGTGCATCATCTTCGTTGATGGCGACCAGGCTGACAAGACCGATGGCGCTCCCCTTACCGTCCACAACCTGGATGCAGGTGACCACGTGGTTCGCGCAGAATGCTCCAACCGCAAGTCTGCTGAAGCACTCGTAACCGTTAAGGGTGAAGAAACTGTCGAAGTCACTCTCGACGCTACCGGCAAGAAGAAGAAGAAGTAATTTTCGACTTCAGACACCAAGTTTGACGGAGGCCTGGCTTAACCGCCAGGCTTCTTTTGTTTAAAAAAAAATTAAATTTGCAGCCGTAACAAAGAAGGAACCGACAATGAAACGTCTCTTACTACTCTTGGCCGCAGCCCTTTTGCTTTGCTCCTGCGCCAACAAGTCCATGACCCGCTACGAAGCCTTGGCCCCTGCCCTGGAAAAGGACGGCTTCGACGGAGCCATCCACAAGGTCAAGAAAGAAGAAAAGGACCTGTACGGTTCCAACAGCCAGTTCCTCTATTATTTCGACCTGGGAACCCTCCACCATTACAACAGGGACTTCAAGGAAAGCGCCCTGAACCTGGACAAGGCCGAAGAAATTTACGACGACCTCTATACAAGATCCGTCACCAACGAAGCGGCAGCCGTAGTTACCAACGACAACGTGCGCCCCTACAGAGCCCGCCCCTTTGAAATTGTGGTGCTCCACGAACTGCAAATTTTGAACTACCTGGCCATGGGCGATGTGGACGGAGCCATGGTTGAAGTCAAGCGAGCCCAGCTAGCCTTGGAAAGACTTTACCAGAAGGATAACGAAAAGGTCAACGACAACGGCTTTTTGCGTTACCTCTGCGGCCTGGTTTACGACCTGGCAGGTGAAAGTGACGATGCCGCCATTTCTTACGTTCAGGCCGTGAAGGCCTTCGACGAAGGCAATATCAAGATGCCCAAGGAAGTTTGGGAATTCGTCAACGAGAACCTGCGCCGCACAGACCGCGCCGACAACCTGAAAGACCTGAAGCACGAACCCCTGGCAGCCACTCCCACAGCCTCCAAGGCTCACGAACTGGGTCAGGAAATTATCGTTATCGGTTATGCCGGACATAGCCCCATTCTCGGTGAACTCTACATGTCCGGAACCTTTGTCAGCGGCGGAGTCATGCATCTAAACTACAAGGATTCGCAGACCGGGAAAATCAGTTCCTTCACGCTGGTAGCCCCGCCGGTTTCCGGCGGAAACGGTGAGACGTTCCATATCGGATTCTCCCTCCCCGAAAAGAAGACCCTGCCCCAGCGAGTCAAGGGCTTTGACGTAAGTGTGGACGGCCAGAGATTTTCTCCGGAAAAAATTATGGATGTGAACGCCGAACTGGACAAGAACATCAAGGAAGAAACGCCTACCACCATTACCCGTACCGCCGTTCGCGTGACCCTTCGAACCATTGCCGCACAGCAGGCCAAGAAGGCCATGAAGACGGACAACGTCCTCCTGAATTTAGTGACAAGTCTTGGCACCGATGTGGCCCAGAGCCAGCTGGAACAGGCCGACCTGCGCATCGGTCTCTTTATGCCCAATTCCATTTATATGTCCCGAACCCCGGTAGAAGCAGGAGTCCACAACGTGACCGTCAAGGCAACCGGCATGAACGGCGGATACGCTGGAGAGTACACCTTTAAGGACCTGAAGGTTGCCCGCGGACAGAAAGTATTCCTGATTATCCCCGCTATTCGCTAAAAAAGCCTCTAAAAAGGGCATTTCGGCCAATTTGCGGTTTGCTTTTTGGAAAATATTATTTAGTTTGATTCCAAAATCTTTTCTAAGGAGTAGATATGAATTTTAAGGCTCTTATTGCAGCAGGCGCCTTGCTCGCCTCCCAGTCTTTTGCAATTATCGGTATCGGTGGTCACTATGCACCTGGTTTTGGCACCAAGATGAAGGGCATGGACAAGCCGGCAGAAATCGGTTCTAACGTAGACCTGCAGCATGGCGGCTTTGACGGCACCATGCAGGGCTTCGGTTTCAAGGTGTGGGTGGATATCCTTCCCATTATCGACGTAGAAGCTACCGTCAACTTCCAGTTCGGTTCCTATGACGCAAGCCTCTTCGTCAAGAATCCGGTCGACGGCTCTTCTCAGGAAATCCCTCTGGAAATTGAACTGGGCGGCACCCCCTTCGGCAAGGCCAACCCCAAGTTCGTAGCCATGAACGGCGACCTTTCCATCACCTATCCCATTACCTCCCTGCCCATCATCCGCCCCTACATCGGCGGCGGTATCACCTATTACATGAACTCCTTTGTGCTTAACCAGCAGTTCACATCCAGCATCGTCGGCAACGTCATTGGCGACCTTGACGATCTCGCAAAATTGTACAAGGGCGCAGCAGAAGAAACCGATCCTGCAGCTAGAGACCAGAAGATTCAGGAAGCCAACGCAAAGGCAAAGACCATGGGTGAAACCGTACAGCACAACATCCAGGACAAGGCTCTTGACGAAGGCCTCAACACCTCTATCGGCGGCCACGTGCTGGTGGGTATGCGCGCCAAGCTCCCTATCATCCCCATTGCCGCATACGCCAACTTCAAGTACTACTTCGGCGGCGACTATCCCAGCGAAGTCGATCCGGGTAACATGACCGTTGAAGTGGGTGTGGGCCTCGCAATCTAATTCGGCAAATTTTTTAGGTACATAGATGACTCAGAATACTAGCAGCACAAACATTCTCATTATCGAAGACGAAATCGCCATCGCAGAAGGCCTCATCGACCTCTGCGAGCTGAATGGCTACCGCGTCAAGCACGTAATCAACGGCGAAGACGGCCTCGCAGAAGCCCTGACCGGCCAGTACGGTCTTGTACTTCTGGACCTGATGCTCCCGGGCATGGACGGCTTTACCGTTTGCGACAAGATCCGCGAACAGGACAAGAGCCTGCCCATCATCATCCTTTCTGCAAAGAATGCCGACGAAGACATCATCAACGGTCTCAAGTTCGGTGCTGACGACTATATTCCGAAGCCGTTCTCTGTTCCCATGCTCCTGGCCCGTATCGAAGCAGTGCTCCGCCGTAGCCGTCAGAGCATGGAAAACGAAGGCAAGCTTGTTGCCGGTAACCTCAAGGTGAACTTCCGCGAATACACCGGTACCCGCGGTGACGAAGAACTGGCATTTACCCGCAAGGAAATCGAAATTCTCGAATACTTGTGGACTAACCGCGACCACGCCGTTCCCCGTTCCGAACTGCTCCGCAAGGTCTGGGGTTACGAAAATGCTGAATCCGTGGACACCCGTACCGTGGACATCCACATTACCAAGCTCCGCAAGAAGATTGAAGACGATCCTTCTCACCCGAAACTGCTGGTGACCTTCCGCGGTGAAGGCTATCAGATGCGCTCTGCACCCGAATGCGAAAGATAAGTCTCAAAGAAGCTCTCTCATACGTTAAAAAGCACCAGGCGGTCATCAAGGAACGCCTGGTGTTTATTTCCATTTTCCTGATTATCGCAGTTCCGCTGACGATCATATTCGTGCAGTCTTACCGTCAGGCTCGAGACCTTAACGAACGCAACGTCCAGGAAGATATCCAGAAGGCCTTTTCCACGTTTGAACTTGCCTTGTTGCAGGACCTGAACCAGGAAAACCGCCGTTCCTATAAAGCCTACGGCATCTTGAACTCCATTGCCGTCATTGGCGGAAGCGGAAGCCTGCTCTCTGACTTTTTCGTATTCCCCGACCGCATCGGTCCGTTCTGCGAATACGACCCCAACTATCAATGTACCAAGGGCTTGATTGGTCACTTCCAGATTTCCCATAACGGAGATCTGCTTACACCGTTCTACCCGGATACAACAACCCTTATCGGCAAGTCCATCTGGGACAACGCGCTGTTCGACCACCGCGAAGAACGTAAAAAGACCCGCGACCAGATTCAGCACCTCCTGGACACCCTGGACATCAAGAACGGTCTTCCCAAGCGAGCCACCCAGATGATGGACTCCACGGAAACCATCGACCAGCTGTACGATGAAATGCCCGACTTCGCCCTCCCCGTGAGAACGGAAACCACATCGGAAGACGAAGCTATCACCTATATCGCCGAAACCCAGAAGGACGACTCCACTCTGCAGACGGACCTGCTGGCATTCTCCGGGGCAAATACCAACGTCGACATTTCCAACTTCCAGGCAAGGGCCATTAACGATACGATCGTCTTCTACAGACGAATCCTTATCGGTAAGATGCCCGTTATTCAGGGTTTTGCCGTAGACATGTTCCGTTACCTGAACTTTATCGCCCAGGACAAACTAAAAGACTACGTCTATTCCCCTTACGCCATCGAAATTTCCCTGAACGGTCAGACGATTTCTACCATCGGTCGTAGAACATCTTCCCATTACCTGAAGAAGTTCTTCTTCTTAGCCAAGCCCTACGATAGCATTCGATTCTCTATGTTCGCCAGCGAAGCGACGAACATCGGAAGCATGGTCACCCTGATTTCGGGAATCATCCTGCTGATCTTTATCGCAATCGCCCTCTGGACCATCTACCGTTTCATCCAAAGTAAGATGGCTCTGGCCACCAAGCGTCAGGACTTCGTTTCTGCAATTACCCACGAGCTGAAAACGCCTCTTACCGCCATCAAGATGTATGCGGAACTTCTGCAGAATTCCTGGGTGGTCAGCGACGAGAAACGACAGAAGTATTATAACCAGATCGCCAGCGAAGCCGACAGACTTTCCCGACTGATCCAGAATGTGCTGAACCTTTCAAAACTGGATGGCAACCGCTGGAACGTGCAGCTACGCAGGGAACGCCCCAAGGCTGTGCTAGACGACTTTATCGCCACCTACAGCAAGAACGTAGAAAAGCAGGGTTTCGAGCTGACCGTTTCTTCGGATACGGATGCAAGCAACATCGCATTGCTAATTGACCGCGATGCCATTATGCAGATTCTGATGAACCTGGTGGACAATTCCCTGAAGTTCAGCAAGAAGTCGGACTACAAGATGATCAATATCGAATTGGCCATCAAGGGTACTGACATGTACCTTGCGGTCCGTGACTTCGGCCCCGGTATTCCTGCCTCCGAAATGAAGAAGGTGTTCCAGGAATTCTACCGCGTCGAAAACGAAATGACCCGCCAGACAAGTGGAACAGGTATCGGTCTTTCCATGGTCAAGAAGCTCTGCACCCTGACCAACCTGAAGATCGAACTGGAAAACGCAAATCCCGGTTTGCGCACCAAGATTCACTTCCCGCCGCTGGACCTTTAGTTAAATAATTTGTTACCGATAAAACTTAAGTTTGCAACATTTTTTGCGAACTTAATAATGTATTTTTTGCAGAAAATACTGCTGCTCAGCCGTGCTAGAAAGCAAGCCTTTTGTCGCGGCTTCCGCTTTTATGTATTTTTTAAGTACAAGGGCAAGCTGTATAACCCAGCAACCATAAAGGGATGCTAGTATGACTCAAGAAGATATTCTGCAGAATCCGTCTGAATATGATCTTTCTATTGAAACCGTTGGCGTGGGAACTCTGAAGTCCCCCATGAAGGGTATCCAGTTCACTTCTGATAGCGAACAGGTTAGCCTTACTACCGACGTAAACCGTCTGAAGCACTTCTACGAAACCAACACCCCGGTCCCCAGCCTGGAAGCAGCCGGCCCTCGCGAAACCATATTCCACGACCCGGCATGGACCCGTGCAGGCATCATTACCTGCGGCGGACTTTGCCCCGGTCTGAACAGCGTGATCAAGGGTCTCGTACAGACTCTGTGGTTTGATTACGGTGTCCGCAACATTTTCGGTATCCCTTACGGTTACCGCGGTCTGAATCCCAAGTACGGTTATTCCCCCAAGGTACTGAACCCGGACGTGGTTGACGCCATCCAGGAAGACGGCGGTACCATCCTTGGTAGCTCTCGCGGCGAACAGGACCCGGCCATCATGGTAGACACCCTGATGCGTCTGAACATCAACGTGCTGTTCTGCATCGGCGGTGACGGTACCCTCCGCGGTGCCCATGCCATTGCCGAAGAAGTCAAGAAGCGCAAGCAGCCCATTTCCATTATCGGTATTCCTAAGACCATCGACAACGACTTGAACCTGATCGACAGAACCTTCGGTTTCGAAACAGCCGTTCTCAGTGCTACCGACGTCATTACCTGCGCCCATAACGAAGCCAACGGCGCCTTCAACGGTCTTGGCCTGGTAAAACTCATGGGTCGCGACTCCGGCTTTATCGCCGCCTACGCAGCACTTGCCACCACCGTGGTGAACATCTGCCTGGTTCCCGAAGTTCCCTTTACTCTGGAAGGCCTCTGCAAGGCTCTTGAAAGCCGCTACGACAACGGCAAGACTCACGCCGTGATCGCTGTTGCCGAAGGTGCCGGCCAGGAACTGTTCAACGACCAGCCCGAACGCAAGGACGCCAGCGGAAACGTCTTGAAGAACGATATCGGTGAATTCCTGACCCGAAAGATCAAGGAACACTTCAAGAACGTGGGCAAGGAAATCAACATCAAGTACTTCGACCCCAGCTACATGGTCCGCAGCACCCCGGCAAAGGGCACCGACGCCATCTTCTGCTTCCAGCTGGCTGAAGCCGCCGTACACGCTGGTATGGCCGGTAAGACCGACATGGTCGTCGGCAGCATGAACAATGTGTTCTCTCATGTTCCTATCGAATATGCTGTCAACGAACGTAAGAAGATCAACCCCAACGGAACCCTGTGGCACGCTGTTCTCGGTATGACCCGTCAGCAGGACTACTTCTCCGGTAAGGGCAAGGGCCACAAGTAATTCCATTCTTTTTAAAGTTAGCGGTACGGGAACGCAAGTTCCCAAATCCCGCTTACCCAATATCGCAAACTGTATATGTTAAAGAAAGAAGAAAAAGTTCTGATTCGCACCGCTCTAATGGAGTATCGGTATCTCTTGTTCAAGACCTACCACGGCACCGATGAAGAAAAATCCCGCATTGCCCAGCTGAACAAGCTGCTGCAGAACTGGAAGGTATGAATAAGTTCTTCGCCACATTACTGATGATTGCGATTTCTGCGACCTTTGGTTTCGCGGATTCTACAGGTGTGGCCAACGCCGGCTACAACGGTAAAGAGGATTTGCGTATCGCGGATTCCTGTTTCACCGCTCGCGCCGAACGCGCCAATGGGGATAAAGCAGACAAGAAGAATGCTAACCTGATGATCGAGAAGTATCGTGCCGCCATGGCAGACTCCTCCGTTCTCGAGGCTGCGACCGAAGGTTTGACCAAGAGTCTTTTCTTCAGTTTCCGATTCGTTCACTTCGACAAGAGCAAGCGTAAGCAGAAACTGGACAGCCTGAAGACCATCAGCGAAAACGCCTACAGGCAATTCCCCAAGAACAAGGAAATCGCCCATGTGTACGCGTCGGCCATTTCTATGTGGGGTAATGAACGCGGAGCTCTCGCCTCTGTGAAGGACGGCGTAGCCAACATTGTCCGCGACGTTTCTACCGCAGCCGAAGACTGGCAGATTCTAGGCAGGGCCCACTTTATGCTACCCTATGTTCCCCTGGTGCTTTCATGGCCCGACAAGAAGCTGGCGGACAAGTACCTGACCATGGCCCTGCAGCAGAACCCCAAGGACCTGTACAACTATTACTTCCTGGCGGATTTGAGATTTGACCAGAAGCGTTACGCCGACGCCCTGGACCTGATCGACCGCGGCCTTGCAAGAGGCGTTCGTACCAGCTACTTCCTGGAAGACAAGCGTGGACGTTGGCACCTGAAGGAACTCCAGAAGAAGATCAACGAAAGATTGGACAAGAAGTAAAAAAAATATGAACTACAAGAAACGCGACCTCAATGAGGTCGCGTTTTGCGTTTAACGTTTTTGATTACTTGTCGGAATCTTTCTTTTCTTCAGCAATCTGCTTGACACCACCCACACCTGCAAGCTTTGCACCGAACATGCTGCCCACAATGGTCTTCAAGTCGATACCTACGGAATCGGTAAGACCGTTGGTGATCTGAGAAAGAGTCTTGGTAATATCTTCTGTAAGCTTGGCGGTATTGCCTTCGCCGTACATAGTGATGCTTCCAATCTTTTCCATGGGCTTTGCGATGTTGCTTGCCACAGCAGGGAGCTGTTCAAAGAATTTTTCCAAGGTCTTCAGCTGCATTTCCTGACGAGCGGCCTCACCATACTTCTTCATGGCTTCAGCCTTCTTGTCTAGAGCTTCAGCTTCTGCAATACCCTTGGCCTTCACGGCGTCTGCTTCAGCTTCACCTTTGGCCTTGATAGCAGCTGCTTCAGCGAATGCCTTTTGCTTTTCTGCTTCTGCCACCTTGGTGATTGCCACGGCGCGCTGTTCCTCGGTGTAACGGGTTGCTTCAGCATCCTTCTGTTGCTGGAACAAGTCGGCTTCAGACTTCTGAATCATGGCCTGGCGTTCAGCTTCGGCCTTCTTCTGAATTTCAGCTTCCAGTTCCTTCTGGCGGACAGCCACCATCTTTTCGCGAACTTCAATTTCCTTTTCCTGCTTAGCGATGTTTGCTTCGGCATTGGCAATTTCAATTTCGCGACGCTGCTTCTGTTCCTGGATTTTATAGGCAGCATCAGCAATAGCCTGTTCCGTATCAGAAATCTTTTGCAGGTTAGCCTTCTTCACTGCCAGATCATTTTGCTTCTGAGCAATTTCCAGGTCAGCGGCAACAGCAGCATCGTTAGCTTCCTTCTTGGCCTGAGACTGGGCAACACTAATATCACGTTCAGCATTAGCCTTAGAAATGGCGGCTGCCTTGCGGATAGCCACAGTCTTGTCTACGCCCAAGTTTTCGATAACACCATTGCTGTCTGCAAAATTCTGGATATTGAAAGTCTGCACAATAATACCCAGCTTTTCCAAATCCGGAATAGCATTTTCAAGGACGCGTTCAGAAACCTGCTTACGGTCGCTCACCATATCAACCAGCTTCATCTGGCCCACGATTTCACGCATGTTACCTTCAAGAACGTCGACCACCATTTCCTTGATCTGTTCGGGCTTCTTGTTCAAGAAGTTCTGGGCAGAGGCCCTAAGCCTCGAAGGATCGTCAGAAATCTTCACGTTCACGACAGCATCAACAACCACATTGATGTAATCAGAAGTAGGGACTGCATTACGAGTCTTCACGTCAATAGGAATAAGCTGCAAACTCAGGTGATCCGCACGTTCAAAGAACGGAATGCAAAAACCTGCGCGACCAATGATAACACGAGGCTGTTTCTGGATACCAGATACAATCACGGCTTCATCCGGTGCAGCCTTGATATAGGCGGCAAAGAACAGGATGATGAAAAGTAAGACAAGCACACCAACGATGGCGATGATTGTTTCAGTGGACATTTGTTCTCCTTTTTTATTTTTCGTCCTTCTAGTTAACTTGTTCTCTTCCTTAATGAAGATACGATTTTTTTATCTCTTCGGATCAAAAAATCGGAAAAATCGTACAGGCGTAAACCTGCATAAATTTTTCCTTAAAAAAAGACTCGCCTACTGACAAGCGAGTCTTTTTTGCATTAGCCAAACTAGCTTTTAAGCCTGTGCCTGAACAGCAGTGAGAGCGATGGTGTAGACGATATCTTCTACCAAGGCGCCACGGGACAGGTCGTTCACCGGCTTGGCGAGGCCCTGGAGCATGGGACCGATGGCGATGGTGCCACGGGCGGAACGCTGCACGGCCTTGTAGCCGATGTTACCGGCAGACAGGTCGGGGAACACGAACACGGTTGCCTTGCCGGCCACAGCGGAACCCGGAGCCTTCAGGGAGCCAACGCTGGGAGTGGTGGCGGCGTCATACTGCAGCGGGCCATCCAGGGCCATGTCGGGGCGGGCAGCCTTGGCGATGGCGGTAGCTTCCTTCACCAGGTCAGCGTCGGGACCCTTACCGGAATTGATGGTGCTGTAGGAGAGCATGGCCACACGGCTGGGAAGGCCGAAAGCCTTTGCGGTATCGTCGCACTGGAGGGCGATGCCGGCCAGTTCTTCGGCGGTGGGGTTCAGGTTGATGGCGCAGTCGCCATAGACGTAAGTCTGACCGGGCAGGCACATGAAGAACACGGAGCTGACGGACTTGACGCCGGGAGCGCACTTGATGATCTGGAGAGCCGGACGGAGAGTGTCTGCGGTAGAATGGATGGCACCGGAAACGAGACCGTCCACTTCACCCATCTTCAGCATCATGGTTGCAAGCATCACGTTGTCCTTAAGGGCTGCGCGGGCCTGTTCTTCGGTCATGCCCTTGGACTTGCGGAGTTCGACCAGGGTGGGAACGTACTTCTCGGCAAGAGCTTCGGAGGGTTCGATAATTTCGATGCTTGCGGGGAGCTTTACGCCCTTTTCCTTGGCGACAGCTTCGATTTCCGCCTTTGCACCAATAAGGACCGGAACGGCAATGTTACGTTCTACAGCGAGAACGGCGGCCTGGACGGTACGGGGTTCGGAACCTTCGGGCAGGACAATGCGCTTTGCAGCCTTGGAAGCCTTCACCAGGAGGCCTGCGCGGAACATGGCCTGGGAGGTCTTGCGTTCGGCGGCGGGTTCAGCCAGGTCGCGGGCAATGCACTTGGGGCAATGGAGGAGGCGCTTGGGGCAGAACAGGTCGGCATCTTCGTTGTCGGAATAGATCTTGGAATCGAGAGCGGTTGCAAGGGCTTCGTTGTATGCCTGGGCGCAGACGGGGCTCATGCCTACGGCACCTTCTACCACTACCAGGTCCACGTTTTCGAAATCCTGCTTGAGGAAGTCGGCGGCGATGGTTTCCATGAGGACGGCGGTCTTGTCGGCCTTGATCTGGGCGGCGGCAGCGGCACCGTTTACAGCGGGCTTGTAGGTGGCGACCTTGAGGCCTGCGGCGGCTACGGCTTCACTTGCTTCCTTGATTTTAGCTTCCATGTTTTCGGAGGCTACGAGATATACGCGATTCATTCTGAAATCTCCATTTTTCGATTAAAGTTCTTTTTCCAGTTAGCTTTTCTTTTTACGGCATAAAAATTAGGATTTTGACTCCCCGAAAGCACCTGTTTTTTTCAAAAATGCCTTTTTTGCGAAAAAAAACGTTCAAAATCGGCGTTTATAGGCCTGTCTTATTCCAGTTCGCGGCTCCCTTCCCGACGTATCCCAATTACAAAAAAAACTTTACAAGTTATTGATACAAAAGCACTTGAGTAATGTTAAAAAAAAATTATTTTTGTGGCGGTTTTGTTGTTTGGGAAATTCTAAGGAGAGAACGGATGCGGTTGACGAACCTATTCCGGAGCTTGGCGGTTGGCCTGGCTCTGTTTACTATTTCTGCAAATGCGGCAACTGTCGCTATCGCCCATATCATTTACGAGGGTGACAGTCTTTACTATGCTGATAACGAAGAAAAGCTGAAGTACAGCTTGGTCAGCCAGGAACGCGACGGTACCTATACAATCAAGTTCAACGAAGAACGTCTTGACGACGGGAAGGCTGAACTCCGCAGGCTTCGCTTCGGTCTAAACTGCGAAAAGAATACGGACAAGTGCGGCACGTACCTCACTTCCGAAGAAAAGGATATGCCTTACCTGGCTACGCTTTTCCCGGAGTATGACCAGACCATCAAGGATCAGCCCGTTTACGAAGTCTGGCTCAAGCTGAGTCAGGGTTCTCTTGAAATTCTGCCGGGCATTCCCGACGAATACGTGGTACCCGATTCCGCCACGGTCATTATTAGGCTGCTCCCCTCCTGGAACAACACCACGGCTCTCATGACCCTCAACGGCAAGGACTACTCCATGACTCCCATCCGCGAAACCTACTGCGGATGGTTCGAAGATACCCTTAGAATTGTTCCCAAGAATGTCTACGTCTCCTTCAAGCAGACTATCGGCGACATGTACATCGGCAAGAACGGTCCCATCAAGGAACCCATCGACATCGAAGACGAAATCAAGCTGGACTCCGCACTGGCCATCGGCAAGGAACTCTGGATCGTGGCCAACCAGTATGGCGAACCCGAAATTTCTACCGCATTCCCCGAAATTCTCGGCGACTGCCCTGTAAAGAAACTGCCCGTCATGATGTTCGACTGGCTCCACGGCGACCAGGGTGATGAAAAGAACGCAATCGCACAGGCAGGCACTACAAGCCAGGACTTCGGTACCGGCGGATGTAAGGGCGAAGACAACGCCTACAAGGCCCGCCTGGGCATGGTCGAAAGGGAACTTGGCCCCAACGGCGTTCCTGTCAGGGCAAAGAACTTCCCCAAGGAATGCGAAATTACGGATCACCTTGATTACTGGTTCCTGCCCGAAGTCTTGGCAACCGATGCCGCCGGCAACCAGTACACCAACGCCACTTGCCGTGATCTGGAACTGACTCTGGACAACAAGGGTTTCTGGCTGGGTCAGAAGAACCTGGAAAGCCCCGAAAAGGGTCTCTTCTTCCTGGATGACTTCAAATTCCTGGATGAGGCAGGAACTGTTCCCAACCCCAACTTCGATTGGCTCAACGGTGGCGAAAATATCGGTACCCACAACTATGGCTTTACCATGAAGATCCAGGCCCAGTTTGAATATGTAAGGGGCCAGTACTTTGAATTCTACGGCGATGACGATGTGTGGGTTTTCATCAACAACAAGCTTGTGGTGGATATCGGCGGCCAACATCACCAGGTTAGCGGTTCTGTAAAGCTGGATACCATCGGACAGGATACAGGCGACCCCCTGATTCCTGGCGAAACCTACCCGTTCCACATTTTCTACGCAGAACGTCACAAGGATGAATCCAACTTCAAGATGCGTACGTCTATCGACCTGAAGACTGACGCCAGCATGTTCCTGAAGGACATTCCCGGTGGCGAAAAGGTTATCCAGAAGGAAGTTTGGCAGATTGTCCGTAAGACCGCCCTGGCCTGCGACTTCTCTACAAGCCCCGAACTTCGCGACACCACTCTCGGCCCCTCAACATTCACCTTGTTCGGTAAGAGTCTGGCCAAGGGAGGCATCGCCCTCTCCAAGCTTGATTCCGCCTACTATAGCGGTATCAAGGTCACCAATGACTATACCATGCTTACCATTGACCTGCAGGCGATCGGCTTTGCACAGAGTCTGCCGCCGGGAACCTACTACGTACGCGTAGCCCTCCGCGACAGTCCCGACCAGTACAAGGACGTCTACTTTACCGTGGATCCCTACGAACTGCCCAACCTGGCATACGCAAGCGTCAAGGATTCTAGCTACTGTGTCGCCAACATCAGCGAAACGGCAGATTCCACAATGGACTCCACTTGCTACACCCAGTACTGGCACGCATTCGGTAACGAGATCTCCCGCGACGTTTCCAGCGATACTCTCCCTGTTAGCCTCGACCGTACTGAACGTATGTGGGCAGGACGCTCCTACCCCGTCAACATCATGTATGCAGAAGAATGGGCTACTATCTATAGCGGTATCGCAGTATCCATCATTTCTACTAACCCGAACCTGATCGCATGCGACTCCCTGGGCAACATCATTGACGAAGTGGTCCTGGTAGCAGGCCATGCCAGCTTCTATATCAAGGCCCAGGACGAGGTGATTAACGCCACCTTGACAATCAAGAGTGCAGGCGCCAAGAACGCTTCTGTAGACTGGACAAACATCAACATTGCAGTCCCGCCTGTTCCGCAGATTGATTCCGCATTCATCTACGACAGAAATGGCGATGGACGCGCTGACAGCATCTGGCTTCACTTCAACAAGGCCCTCGGCGGCCAGAGTGTTCTGGATTCCCTGAAGTTCGTATTCGGTAGCAATTTCGATACCCCCTACAAGGCAGTCTACAACGACGGTGAAGATTTCGCCTATGTCGTTGCAAGTGGTTCGGGATTCAGCACCTCGATCTATACCGGCGGTGCAATGGCTCCCTACAACGGAAAGATTACCGTTTACTACACCTACACTGACGAATCCGGCAAGCAGTCCTACTTCCCTGTGGAAGGTATCCTGTACGACAGAGTCGGTCCTGTTATCGTCGCCGCTGAAATTGAATACATGAGCGACGGTAATACGTTCCTGAGACTGTCCTTCAGTGAAGGCGTCAACGAGGAAAACGCAAACATTGATTTGTTCAGTTTCCACTGCTGGAAGGACAAGGTTCTTCATACTGTAGTAAAGACCCCCGGAAGAATCGGCGCAGGACAGCCCAACCAGTGGAGTCTTGTCTTCTCCAAGGGTAGCACACAGGATATCGTCCCTGCCGTAGGCGACTCCATCAGGTTCACGGTTCCCTCTATGGGCGGACAGGCTCACGACCTAATCGGAATTCTCCCCCACGAAGGAAACCCCTGGGTACGAATCACCGGCGAGCAGAAGGTTACCGTTACCAGCCCGAAGGTTGTGGCCCTGGATCCTGCCGCAGAGAATTTCGAGAGCGCAAAGGAAATCATTACCAACCCCAACGCCACGGTTCCGAAGCTGGTCGTTAGCGAACAGGCCATGAGCGCAGAGCAGGTCGCCGCAGTTTACGGCACACAGGGTCATTACCTGGGAGACCTGGACATGGCACAGTTGGTAGAAAATGAGATTGCCGAAATTGTGAAGGCCGTTCAGAGCACTCCCAGCTACGTAGACAAGAAGGCAGCAAACGATCCCGCTAACGCCGACAAGACCTACACCATCGATGAAATCATCGCCGCCGTCGCAAACGGTACCATGAGCATCGGTGAAGCCAAGGACAGATTTGACCTCAGCGAAGTCATCGTAGACGCTTACGAAAACGGTCTTCTGAATGTCGAAAATCTGCACTACTACTCCAGCGGTACCGAAGCCGACATCAAGAACATCGTCTCTACCGTTGCAGAAAGCACCGTGCTGACTTACAAGACCTTCTACTACACCAGCCTTGGCCACTATGTTAGCGGTCAGACCGGCAGACTGACCTGTAACGACGACATCTTCAAGGATGGCGGACGCAAGAACTGCCTGGATTCCGACGGCAAGCTGTTCCTGGCCTGGAACATGCGCGCAGACAACGGAAGACTCGCCGCAACTGGTGTCTACATCGCCCGTCTGGAAATCAAGATCAAGGTAAACACCAAGACCATTACCGACAAGACCCAGGACTTCCTCTGGGGCGTCCGTCGCGGTCAGGTTAACGCCATTGACCTTGGTCTCTAATTAGACTGTTCTAAAAAATTCTTACACGGAATCCCCCTGCCAAAGGGGGATTTTTTTTGGAACGAACTCCCCCAAAAAGGCCTCAAAAAAAGTTTTCTCCGGTATTTTTACAAAAACGCACTCTTTACTTGTTGCATTCCAATCAGGAATAATTTATTTCTACGGAGACCTAGAGACTCGTTTGGTGTAGCGAGCCTCACTAAGGAGAGATTGGATGGTGTGTAGAGTACTTCTTGAGAAGGCAAGGAAGTTGCCTTCCCTTGTTTCGTTTAACAAATTTAAACCCCTTCGTGCGATCGCACAGGCAGGGTTAGTCTTGGGCCTTTCGGCCGCAGCGTTCGCCGCAGATTACACCGCTGACGTGGAATACGCCGACGGAAATCTCTATTACACCGTTACTTCAGGCAGAAACAATCTCACGAGATGTACAAGCCTCGCCAATGGCATTTCTTTCTCTACAGTGGATGTCAAGAACGTCACCATCAATTTATACACCAACAGGAACTGCAATACTCCCCTGACAGTCCAGCGCAGAAACGTCACCATCAAGGGCGCGGACCTCTTCAAGGACGGAGCCACTTCAGCAACAGCCACACTCGGCAAAGACGGCAAGCTGACTCTCGAAGAACCCGGCAGCCGAAAGACGATCGCCTTCTTTACCCCCTGGAGCAACACCAACGCCATCCTCTTCATGAACGGCGACTCCGTGGGCATCATGCAGCCCATCAAGAATTATTGTGGCTGGTTCGCCGCATCGGTCAAAACTCCCGAAAATGGACTCAAGGTTTACTTTAAACAGACTGTCGGTCGTAACTATGTAGGCGCAGAAGGCGTCACCATCACCGAACCGACCATCGCCAGCGAAATCTCCCTGGATTCCATCGCCAGCATTTCCGACACCATCTGGGTGCAGGGTTACAAGGCAGACGTTCCCGCCTTATTCTCCAAGTACCCCGGCGTCCTAGGAGACTGCCCCCTCAAGAAATTCCCCGTTACCGTATTTGACTGGCTTCATGGCGACAAGGGCGACGGTGACGATCCCGGCAAGAACGGCGACCCCGCCAACGGTGTCAGCGCCGACTTCGGTTCTGGCGGTTGTGGCGGATCCAACAACAACAAGGGATATATGGGAGGCATGGTCCAGAAGAATCTGGGTCCCAACGGCGTTCCCGTTCCCGCAGATCCGTTCCCTGGAGACTGCAAGATTACCACCCACCTGGCAAACTGGTTCCTGCCCGAAGTGGTGGCTACCGATGCCGCCGGCACCCAGTACACCAACATGACCTGCCGCGACATTTACATCTCTATGGACAAGGAAGGTTTCTGGCTGGCCGAAGTTTCCTCTGACAATGTTTCCGAAGGAAATGACGCCACCAAGGGCGGCATGTTCCTTGTAGACGACTTTGAATTCCTGGATGACGCCAAGACCGTCAAGAATCCCTACTTTGACCAGCTAGGCAACGGCCAGAAGCATAACTTCGGTTTCGCCGTCAAGATCCAAGCCACCTTTGAATACGTTCCCGGTCAGTACTTCGACTTCTACGGCGATGACGACGTGTGGGTCTTTATCGACAACCGCCTGGCAGTAGATATCGGTGGCCAGCACCGACAGGTTGCAGGTGCCGTAGACCTGGACACCATGGGACTTGTCGAAGGAACTACCTATGACTTCCATATTTTCTATGTGGAACGCCATACCAGTTCTTCTAATTTCCGTATGCGTACATCCATCGACCTGCAGGTGGACGCCTCCATTTTCGTAACGTCCATCCCCCTGGGTGATGAAACCAATTACAAGGTCTGGCAGGTCAATAAGAAGAACAAGCTTTCCTGCGGTTATGACGCCAACTCTACAGAAACGGATACTACAGGCGGCGCTTCCACATTCAAGCTTACCGGCGGCAATCTTTCTGAACCCCAGATTCTTGATGTGGGCTTGCATTACGAAGGCCTCAACATTACCAGCGACTCTACATTCAGCGTCAACGTAGAAGCCATCAAGGCCAACGGCGCCCTGGCTCCGGGCCACTACTTCCTGGAAATCACCCTGAAGTCCGATCCCAGCCAGACTACAAAGGTCGAAATTACCGTCCCTGCCTACGACCTCCCCAGCGTAGCATTCGCAAAGGAAGACTGGACAGTCCTCGGCACGGCCGTTTCTGGCGACACCACTCAGATCGGCGAATGGGCTTACGCCACCTACCAGGTCAACATCACCTTCTTTGAAGAATGGGCTACAGTCAATAATTATAACAGAAAGATCAACCTGTCCTTCTCTGACGTAAACATCGACATTCTTGATACCATCGGCGGAAAGAAGATTACTTCCGTCAACCTGGATTCCAACGGCAGAGCCACCTTCTACGTACACGCCAACGCCCCTGTTACCGGAGCAACACTTACCATCAAGGGCGCAGCAGCAGGTTCTTCTGCCTGGACAAAATTGAATTTTGCCGATCCGCCAATTCCGCAGATCGTTACAGCAACCATTTTTGACAGAAACGGTGACGGTCGAGCCGACAGCCTATATGCACAGTTCGACAGAAGCCTTTCTGACAAGAGCCGTCTGGATTCCATTCAGTTTGAATTTGGCGAAGCCTTTATGGCAACCGACAAGTTCAGACTCATCAACAACAATACCATCGTCCTGACCGCCGAAGATATCGATGTTGAAAAATGCACCGACGCCAAGTGTGGTTTCGGTAGCCGCCAGTTCACCGGAGGTGCAACCAATATCTACACAGGTTCCCTGAACAACTGGTTCACCTACAAGGACAATGGAAAGACAAGTCAGTTCTACAAGGAAAACGAACCCATCAGCGACGGCATGGGCCCCATTATCGTAAGTGCCGTGAAGTCCAAGAGCAACGATGGTAACCGCCACCTGGCACTGACTTTCAGCGAAGCCATCTCAGACGATTCCCGTATTCAGTTCGCCACCATGTTTGAATTTATCTGCATGCGCGGTGGCATCAACGAGAATCCCGAAACCCCGGTACTGCAATCCGGTAGCGGCAATACCATGACCCTGGTTTATAGTTCGACCACACAGGACGCCGTATTGCCCAACAATGGAGACCTGATCCGCTTTGTCCCCGGAAACGGTTCCGCAAACGAGACCATCGACCTTGTTGGCAACGCTCCCCACAAGGACAACGCCTGGGTAACCATCACTGGCGACCAGGAACTGACCAACGAAAGTCCGGGAGTCATTTCTATCGGCGATGACCCCTACGGCATCATCAAGAAGGATACCGTCACACAGAGCCTGCTGATCACCAACACTACCCAGGACGCTCAGCAGATCGGCGACTCCCTCGGTGTTCAGGGCAGCCTCATTGACTACGACATTTCCAAGATCATGTTGGAAGAAACCCAGAAGGACATCAACTCGCTGGACGCATTCATCGAATCTCAGCTGGGAAGCACCACGACCTACGATACGACATATATATGCATCAGCGAAGAAGAAGCCCTGACGCAGGTCTTTGCCGATATCAGAACCGGAGTGGTTGGCGAAAACTTCGGCTTTAGCGAAGCCACCGTCATCGCCATCATGGAAGGTACTATCAACGAAAGCAATTACCAGTCCGCCCTAACAGCAGAAGAAAAGGGCATCATAGCCAAACTGACCGAAGACAATATTGAAGCCAGCAGGGACACCCTGACCGAAATCAGTTCCATTTCGACCACCACCCAGACGGATTTGTTCAACTCGATCAGGGCAGGTCTACTTGATGAAAAATTGAAGCAGGCCGGAGTCAGCCAGACCGTCATTGACGCCATCAAGGACGGCACCCTGAACGAATACAACATCGAAGAATTCCGCAACGGTTCCAAGTCCCTGATTGCAGACGACGCCATAGAACTCTTCTACCGTACACGTTACTACAGCCAGTATGGCGAATATGTGGGCGGAACTTCCAAGTCCATCAAGTGCTCCGACAAGGAAATCTATGGCGAAGAAGGCTGCATGAAGAACAAGGGCAAGATCTTCCTGGCCTGGAACATGCGCTCCAACAACGGCCGCCTCGTGGGAACCGGTGTGTATATCGCCCGACTGGAACTGAAGATTATCGTAAACGGCAAGACCACCATGCATCAGACCCGCGACAAGCTGTGGGGCGTGCGCCGTGGAAAAGTCAACAAGCTTGGCCTAGAATTCGGGCCCTAGAAAAGAAATTAAACCTCTCTCATTAAAGGTGTCCGGCCAAATGCCGGCGCCTTTTCTTTTTTTTGCCCGCTGACCTTCATTTTTACACACTTACTAAACAAAATCAACAAATTCTTACACAGTTATTTTTAAAAAACATTGATTTTTACAAGATTTTAAATATTTTTGAAAAACTTCTTCAAATATTTGAAATTATTTCTAAACACTTCGTCTAAAAATGGGATTAGAGCAAATGGGTGTTTAGAAGGAGAAATCTATATGTGGTGTAAGAATCTCTCCAAAACAATCCTCATGGGACTCGCCTTGAGCGCATGTCTCGTTGCCGCTAGACCCGGTACCAACAACACAGACCGCCCGGGCAACGAAACTCCCGCAACAAAAACCCCGGCCAAAGTCCTCCGTTTTCTTGCCCCCTGGACCAACACCAACGCCATCGCCTACGTCAACGGAGATTCCATCGGTGTCATGACTGCCGTAGACAAATACTGCGGCTGGTACGAAACGAAAATCAGCAAACCCGATGGTGAGTTCAGCGTCTATTTCAAGCAGACCGTAGGAAACAAATTCTACAGCGCAGAAGGCGTCGTTTCTAAAGCCCCCGGCACCGAAAACGAAATCAGCCTGGACAGTCTGGCGGCCGAAGGCGACACCCTCTGGATTCGCGCCTATAAGGCAGACGCACCCGCCCTCTTTACCCAATACCCAGGCATCCTGGGAGATTGCCCCACCAGAAAACTCCCCGTCATGATGTTCGACTGGTATGACGGCAGCCGCGACAACCACAAGAAATTCAGGCCCACCACCCGCGACGAAAGCCTCTGCAACCTGGGCGACGGCGCGGACCACTGCACCGACACATTCGGCGGCGTGGGAACCAGCGCAGACTTCGGCGGCGACAACGTAAACCTCTGCTGGCCCAATTCCCCCATGTCCAAGAGGGACTACACCGAAGAAGACCGCAATCTCATTGACTACACCGCCAGTCTCGACCAGGTGCTGGAAGGCATGGTGGAACGCAAACTGGGAAAGAACGGTGTCCCCGTCCGAAATGAGAATTTTGACTGGAAAGGAAAGTGCCGTAACGCAGAACATCTGAATCAATGGTTCCTGCCCGAAACGTTGGTGGTCAAGAATGGCAAGGCCTACACAAACGCCACCTGCCGCAACATGACCCTGCAACTGGACGAAGACGGCATTTGGCGCGCCCAGATGGACAGCGATACAAAATCTTCCGTAGGCGAGGCCCGTGGCGGCATGTTCCTGATCGACGATTTCCAATGGCTGGATTCAGCAAAGACAATTCCCAACCCTTATTACGATTCCATCCCCAGCGGATTCGCCGGCATTGACGGCAGCGGGAAAAGTTCCAGCAACGCCTACCATAATTACGGCATGTCCATGAAGGTGCAGGCCAACTTCGAATATGTCCGCGGCCAGTACTTTGAATTTTTGGGCGACGATGATGTATGGGTTTACATCGACGGAAAGCTAGTGGTGGATATCGGCGGCGTTCACGACAGAAGAAGCCGCGCCGTAGACCTGGACACCCTTGGCCTGATCGAAGGAAATACCTACGTATTCAACATCTTCTACACGGAACGCTACAAGGTCGAAGGAAACTTCAAGATGCGAACATCCATGGACCTGAAAGCCGACGCCAGCCTACTCATCTCCAGCTACGCAGAAAAGAATCTAAAGAGTTACGAAATCTGGCAGGTCAACAAGCGCGACGCCCTGAGCTGCGACTTTTCCAACAGCCAAACTACAACGGATACAACCGGCGGCGCCTCCACCTTCAAGCTGTCCGGAGGAAACCTGGACGACCCTCAGGAGCTGGGAATCGGCGACTGGTACGAAGGCATTCATATCACCAGCGACTCTACGTTCAGCATCGACTCGGCCGCCATCGTCGACAATTACACTCTGGCTCCGGGACATTACTTCCTTGAAATTTCCCTGAAGTCCGATCCCAGTCAGACAACCTCTATTGAGATAACCATCCCCTCTTACAGCATTCCCAGCGTTGCGTTCACCGACAGCACCTGGAAAATCCTGGGACAGGAAATTTCCGGAGACACCCTGCAAATCGGACACTGGGCCAACACCGAATACGACGTGTACATTTCCTTCTTCGAGGATTGGGCACAGGTCAACAATTACAACAAGAAAATTAATTTGTCCATTTCACATCCGGCTGTAGACATCCTTGATACAAATGGGGACGTCATCACTTACGTCAACCTGGACAAGGAGGGCAGAGCCCACTTCAGGATTCGCGCAAACAGTGCCGTCGAGGGAGTCACCTTGGTCGCCAAGGGATCCGCAGCCTCGGCATCCTACTGGAAGAACCTGAACTTCGATAACTCTCCGGAACCCCACATCACCAAGGCCATCATCTTTGATAGGAACGGCGACGGCAGAGCAGACAGCCTTTATATTGAACTGGACAAGAAGCTGGATTCCAAGAACATACTGAATGACATCCAGTTCACGTTTGGAGAATCCTTCCCCACCACAAAGGATTTCGACATTTCTTCTAGCGGAGACGAAATCATCGTCACGGTGGACTGCGACGACAACATCTGCGGTTTCGGCAAGAAGCAATTTACCGGCGGAGAATCCGAAAAATATTTCGGTTCCATCAAGGCCAACTTTACCTACAAGGAAAATGGAATCGAGGAACACTTCAGCCCTTATTACGAAAACATCATCGAAGACGGCATCGGCCCCATCATCGTAAAGGCTGTCGCCGCCAAAAAATCCGATGGAAACCGCGAACTCGCTCTCACTTTCAGCGAAGCCATTACAGACAAATCAAGGGAATATTTCAAGAATCTTTTTGAATACACCTGCATGCGTTCCGGAGTCAACGAAAAGCCGGAATCCGCCATCCAGCAAAGCGGCAGCGACAACACCATGACTCTCATCTTTAGACAGTCTACGGATAACGCCATCCTGCCCACCAACGGCGACCTGATTCGTTTCGCCACCTCCGCAAGCAACACCGCAGAAGACCTGCTGGGCAACGCGCCCCATCGCGACAATCCCTGGGCTACCATCACCGGCAACCAGGAAGTTTCCAACGAAAGTCCGTCCCTCATTACAGTCAGTACCGAAAACGAAATTATTGCCAACCCTGCAGCCTCCCAGCCCATGCTCAACGCCGACAGCAACTTGACCGCGCAGGAGATCGGCGAAAAGTACGGCGTGCAGGGCAACCTCCTCAGTTTCAACATCGCAAAAATCATGCTGGACGAAACGGGAGAACAGTTCAACATCCTGGACGCATTCATCGAAAGCCGCACAGGCACCGAAGCCACGGATCGCTACGACACCACCTACACCCTCACCAAGGACGAAGCCCTGGAACAGCTCTTCGTGGACATTAGCGCAGGTATCATTGGCGAATCCTACGGCATCAGCGATGAAGCCGCGCAGCTGATTTCCGAAGGAAAGGTGACCGCCAAAAATTACAAAAGCGCCGGCCTGGCCGACAGCGTCATTGAAGCCATCGAGAGCCTTTCCCTGAAGAACTACGAAGACGGCATGAAGGTTACAAAGGTCACCTCCACCACAACAGTTTCGATCCAGGACATTCTGGATTCCATCGCAAGCGGCTGCTTCGACAAGGAACTGAAAGAGGCGGGCATTAGCGATGCCACCTTGCAGGCCATCAAGGACGGAAGCATCGACGAGGCACTCATCAACGAATACCATCTGGCAGGAAATACAGACAAAGAAACCTTCCTGCGAGAGCATTCAAACCTGATCGTTTCCGCAGATGCAGTCACCCTGAAATACCGCACCCGCTACTACAGCCAGTATGGCGAATACGTAGGCGGAGCCGCAGGCGAAATCAACTGCAACAGCGACCTCTATAAAGATGCGTCCGGTGAAGGTTCCTGCCTAGACCACGAAGGGGAACGCCTCTTCCTGGCATGGAACATGCGCGACAGAACCGGCAGACTGGTCGGAACCGGCGTCTACATCGGACGACTGGAATTAAGAATAGAAGTCAACGGCAAGACCATACTGAACCAGACCCGCGACAAGCTCTGGGGAGTCCGCCGAACAAGGCCGTAACTCCAGACAAAAAGAAATCCCTCCAAACCAACCAAACCAAAAGGACCGCGCGATTTATTTCGCGCGGTCTTTTTGCGCTGACGGAACAGCAAGAAGCCAACCATAAAAAAAGAGCCCGCGATTACAACCGCGAACTCTCTTACAGTTCCAAGAAAGTCTTACTTGTTTTCTACACAGCGAACGTTGTAGGCACGAGTATCGCCACCCACATGCTGGACTTCGTGAGGTCTATCGCCAGAATAGTTCTTGATACGATAGGAATTGTTGGTTCCGTTATCTTCGTACCAGATATATCCCTGGTCACCTTCATTTCCAAAGCTATTGCCTTCTTCAACGTTCACACGGCCGCCAATGGACCACCATTCATGTTCTACAGCATTATCCAGCGCGAGAACTTCTGCCTCGGTAGGAAGTCTCCATCCAGTGGGGCAGGCGGACAATGCAGCGGCATAGGTATAATACCGGCCATACTTGGCACACATATCAGCACCGTCCTTAGTGGGGCAGAAACTATTGGCCTTGGTTTCGTAATTCAGGTTCTGGGTCATCCAATGAACACCGGCGATAGTCTTCAAGGCGTAGGTCTTGTTGTCTCGCAGGTCAACCATCTGAGTTTCTGTTACGTTGGGCCACACTTCCGCCTCGGAAGAGACTCCAATAACGATGGTTTCCATGCTAGCGCTGGAGGTAACCGCAGCCGCTTCGCACTTTTCGCTCCAGCAGAAAACACCGCTACTAACGTAGGGGGTCTCATAATTGCTGGCAGAAGACAAATACACAGTCTTGTTGACAGTATCTGTTACGGCAGAACCACTAGACTTGACTTCAGCCTGTACCCCAGAATCCTTCTTAGAAGACGATGATGCAGGAGCGTCACCCTGAGGGGCGTTAGAATCGCTGGAAATAGAGCTATCCTGCTCAGCAATTATCACATCAACGTCTGAGATGGTATCGGAACAAGCCGAAATCATGCTCACTACACCCACAAATCCCAATAATGCAGTGATCTTTTTCATAGGCTCAAATATAGTTTACAAAACCATACCTAAACAGCAAAAAGTTTTTTACTATCTTTGTGCTCACTATGACGAACGTTGAAATTTTCGACACCACTTTTGCCATGACCATCCTGGTCATTTTGGCCCTCTGCATCCCCACTGTCCTCTTGGTCGCCAACTGGCTTCTGCATCCGGGCAAAATCAAGGATACCGCCATCAAGGGTACCTCCTATGAATGTGGTATCGCCCATGTATCCGGCACCTCCAGCGAACGCTACCCGGTCAAGTACTACATGGTGGCAATGCTGTTCCTGGTGTTCGACCTCGAAGTTGCATTCCTCTACCCCTGGACCATCCAGTTCCTGGCTGGTGGTTGGGAATTGCTCTTTGTTCTTCTCGCCTTCCTGGTGATTCTCGAAGCCGGTTACTGCTACCTCATGAAGAAGGGCGTGCTGAACTGGACTCGCATTCAGGACTAATTCCTGAATCCACAGATATTCTATCTCAAAAATGGTGGTTGCGACCTTCGGGGCGCAACCACTTTTTCATACCCGACCTTCGGGGCGCAACCACTTTTTCATATCCGACCTTCGGGGCGCAGCCGCATTTTTACTTCCGCCCTGCGGGGCCTATTTTTTGTTTAAACCTCGGGAACTAGAACGCAGACCGGATATAAACAGTCATGCCGAACTTCTCGTAGTCCACCCAGGAAATCTCACCACGGGCGTAAAGCCGTTCCTTCAAGTTAAGGGCCAGCATCCCTCCAAACCCAACAGCCTGATGCCACCGATTCCGTAGAAGTTCGCTAAAGTGGTCACCCACCTTGGCCCCTTCAAAAAAGATATCACCGGCCAGGCGCCAACCTAAATATTTACGCAGTTCCGCCTGTAAAATCAGACTCTGGTTATCGCGAAAAAACAAGCTCTCTACACCGCGAAAGCGTTTCGTTCCATCAGGGCCAGATAGCATGTCAAAGGGAACATCCCCGCTAGCCCTTTGCCAGAGGGCTGCCGTCGCCACGGAGATATTCCAGAACAAGGGCGTGTACCCACGGAGGTCCAGATCCTGAACACCGAAGTCATAATCCCCTAGCCAGTCGCTGTAGAACATCTGCTGCCAGCGAACAAGGAAACCGCTCCGGGTCCAGTTCAAATTGTCGCGGGTGTCGTAACTAAGAATATAGCCGCCCCCATTCCGCCAACCATTATGCAAATCCGGTAAGTCCATATCGGCACAGCGATCCTTGGTGCAGTCATTAAAATCGGTAGACGACCTTTCTGCAATAACCTTCACACCATAATTGAACGACCGGGGCAACCCTATGGAAGACTTCAATTCCGTAGAAAAATGCAGACGTTCTCGATCGAAGCCGATGTACTTGTCGAAGTCCACATCGTTCCCCATGCCGAAGTAACTGCCTACCCAGTTCTGATACCTGAAGTCTACGATACCGCTAATCCTGTCGTGGTACAGATAGAAATAGGGAACCATCAGAAACTGGAACTGCTTTCGGGTAGAACCGTATGCCGTAATATCGATTTCCTGGACCTTACCACCAGGTTCGTTGGGCTTAAAGAACAGAAGCGCCATGGCACCATACTGCAGTTTGGTTTCTTCCGAATAACCTAATATGGGAAGGGCAGAAAATCGCTGAAAATGATCCTCATCATTCTCTAAAGCGAAGGCGGCTGGACCAATACCGCACACCGCAAGGGCCACCACGCTCATAATCTTGCGCAGTAGCTTGCAGTTCTTTTGCGGCACCTTCGGACTCATGGTTCACAATATATATATTAGTGCCGTTATGAACCATATTGCAATTTTTATTGATGCAGAGAACCTGACCAACTGGGTAAGAAACAATGGCGTGCAGTCCTTAATGGACGAACTGCTGCCCCTGGGGCAAATCGTTGTGCGTAAGGCTTACGGCAAGTGGTCTAGCCCCCAGCTGATGCCTCTGCAATCCGCATTGAACGAAAACGGTTTCGAACTTGTCCACACCTTCCATCCTGTCAGCGGAAAGAATTCCACCGACATCAAGATGACCGTAGACACCATGGAAGTGGCCCTGGATTCCCAGGTGCAGTGGATCGTGCTGGCCACCGGCGATTCCGACTTTTCGCCCCTATTCCGCAAACTCCGCGAACAAGGCAAGGAAGTCATCGGCGTCGGTCCCAAGTCCCCTCTAAGCGAGTGCGTCAAGAATTCCTGTTCCCGCTACGTTTACACCGACGACGCCACGGCCGCCCCCGTGGACGAAGATGAAGAAGAAAACGCCAAGGACAGAAGCAGCCTTATCGTGTCCGAAAAGATCGACTCCATGGAAATGCTCCGCGACATCCTGCAGAAGGAAGACGGCCCGCTGCCCCTTGCCGCCGTCAAGCCGAAAATGCTGGGCATCGACAACGCCTTCAACGAAAAGCGTCTGGGATTCAAGAACTTCATGGACTTCGTCAAGTCGGCAGACTTCGTACAAATCAACGACATCGGCGGCGGATCCTTCACCGTTTCTCTCGCCGAGCAGAAAGTCTCTGTGGAAGAAGACGCCCAGATGGTTCTGGCCAAGGCACTCAAGCGCAAGGGCTGGGACATCTTCCCCAAGAACATGCTTAAGAAAATCTACGTGGCCGCCTGCGACCTGAGTTCCTTCGTTCCCATGAGCAAGCAAATGCTGGTAGAAGAAATCGTCGCCATGAACATCCCCGGCACCACAAGCAGTTACATCAACCGCGCCCTGGGAACATTCTTCAAGGCAAAGCTGGTAACCGTCTCCACCAGCGACGATGGCGACAAGCTTTGGACGCTGACCGAAAACAATCAGTACTGGAAGGAAATCGACAAGGCCATGCTGGACCGCCTCCACGTAAGCCTCAAGGAGACCAAGCAGAAGGTTCCCAAGAAGGACGTCATTGCCATGCTTTACGGAAAGTACGCCGAAGGCGAGGCAGAAAAACTCGTTTAGTTTATACTTATTGATATAGATAAATTAAACGTAAATAATTTCCGCATACCTATAAAAAAGAAGGACTCGCTTTCGCGAGCCCTTTCTTATTGCAGTTCCTAATGTCTAAGCCTTAGTCAACCAGACGAGACGGCATCAGGAGGAAGCTATAGTTCAGGTCTTCACCGACCGGTTCGATAATGCAGGCGCCAAGAGGGCTGTTCATCTTGAGGATGACTTCTTCGCTCTTGCACATGCCGAGGATTTCGGAGAAGTAACGACCGTCAAAGCCCATGCTGAAGTTGCCTTCGCCATTGTGAGTAATGGCCAGTGCTTCGCGGCATTCGCCACCAACATCCGGGTCAGTTGCAGAAAGTTCCATGACGTTGCCGTTCATGTGCAGACGGATCTGGTGAGTGCGGGGATTAGCCATGGGGAGAATGCTCTTGACCTTGCCCTGAAGTTCGGCGCAGTTGGCCTGCACGGTACGTTCAAAGTTCTGGGGGATCACATTGCGGTAGTTAGGATACGGTCCTTCGTACAGCTTGGAAATGATCTGGGTAGAACCGGTGCTGAACAGCACATGGGTTTCGGTAGTGCGAATTTCGATGATATCTTCGCTCTTGGCAATGCGCAGGATCTGCTGCAGAACCTTGGGCTGGATAATAATGCCGCTAGCGAGAGTAGCGCCTTCCTGGTCGATGCTTGCACGGCCCATGCGGTGACCGTCGGTAGCGACCATGGAAACCTTGCCATTGTCAGCTTCGAAGAACACGCCATTCAGGTTCATGCGGACAGAATCGTTGGAAGTTGCAAAAGCGGTCTTTTCGACGAGGAATGCAAGTTCGCTTGCAGCGAAGTTCAGGCTGTCGCCTTCCACTTCCGGGAACGGAGGGAAGTCACCAGCGTCAAAACCCATGATAGAAGCCTGACCGCGTTCGCTCCACTTGATGCGAGCCAGATAATCCTGGACATCGATGCTGATGGTTTCGATAGCGGGATCGCTAAGAGCCTTGATCAAGTCAGAGAACTTGCGGGCGTTGATCACGACTTCGCCATCACGTTCGCCGTTCACTTCCAGCTTGGTCCTGACACCAAGGTTCAAGTCGGTTGCGCAAATTTCCAGGATGTTTCCTTCGAGACGAAGAGAATAGTTGTTCAGAATCTGAAGAGTAGACTTGTTGGGAATTGCGGTAATGGCAGTCTGCAGAGCTTCCTGCAGGTCGGACTTCTTAATATCGAACTTCATCTTAGCCTCTCTGGATTAGCATGGTGCCAACAAAGAAGATTACGGCGAGAGCTCCAAGTACAGCAATAATCTTGGGGTCCAGTGCGTTCTTCTTGTTCGGGGTGAACTTCTTGACTTCTTGTTTAGCGTGTCTACGATCGCGACGACTCATGGTATTTCTCCAAATTTTATACGGATAAAAAACTAATTTTTTTACAGACATTGGAAATCATCTTATGAGTAAAATTCCTTTAAATAAGCTTAAAAATTCGGCTATGAACTTCGCCTCTACCGCACTTTTGCGGGTAGAACTGGCAGCCGAGGAATCTAGGCTCAAAAACCGCTTCCAGGCACTGGGTCAGAAACTTCACGGAGCCGTCCGTGACGACCTTCTTTCCGCCATCAAGGACGACCCGTCCGTGGTAGAAATACTCGGCGCCATCGAAGAACATAAGCGCAAAATCAATTCCTTGCGGGAGCGTATCGACGGTGAAAAAACTTGAAATCCATGTATTCCCCAGCAAGACCACCTCGGGTAAGAGCTACAGCGTATCCCTCCTAGGGGCCATACTCTCTGTATTGAGCGTTTGTGCCGCCGTGGCAGGCTTTATCATGTTCTCTCCCGTCCGCATTATGGATAACATAACAAGCGGAAACGTAACGAACGTCTATCGCCAGAATGCAGCTATCGAAAAGGAACTGGTAGCCGTCCGCGCCTCCGTAGACTCTTCCATCCTCAAGGCCGAAGAAACAAGGCTTCTCCGCGACAGCACCCTGAAAATGGGAGGTCTGGGATTCACCCTGGAAACCGCCAGCGACGAAGAACGCGCCGCCCGCAAGCGCAAGAGCCTGATGGAACTGGAAACCACTTTCCGCAAATTGCTGAACGCCCTGGAAAACGATTCCGCCCTGGCCGCCAAGCTGCCCGTACTTCACCCCATGAAGGGTGAACACGCCGTCAAGAAACGCTTTGAAATGGCCTACGATCCCTTTACCGACAGACAACTGCCCCATCGCGGCATCGACTACGTGGCCGTCGAAGGGGACACCGTCTATGCGACAGGTGCAGGTGCCGTCATGGAAGTCCGCAACCATCGCGGTTTTGGCCTGTCCATGAAAATCGAGCATGTGAAGGGCGTCCGTTCCTTCTACGCCCACCTAGGGAAATCCCTTGTCCCCCAGGGAAGCTTTGTAAAACGCGGTCAACCCATCGCCCTCATCGGCGAAAGCGGTCGCGAAACGAGCCTCGGCCTGCACTACGAAATCCGACTGTCGGGCAACTCCATCAACCCCGAAAGTTTCTTCATCACCAAATAGGTGGACAGGAACGAGGTCAATATGGCAAATTCCGCTTTTGAACAGAACATCATCGCCATGGTATGGGACTGCGACAAGACGCTCATCAGCTCTTACATGCAGGAACCCCTATTCCGTCATTTCAACGTTGACGGCGCCAAGTTCTGGCAAGAAGTGAACGCCCTAAAAAGCCACTACGCCGCCCAGGGAATTTCCGTCAATTCCGACACCAGCTACCTGAACCACATCTTGACCTATGTGAAGGCGGGGCTGTTCAAGGGACTTTCCAACAAGATGCTCCGTAGCTTCGGCAAGGAACTTGCCTTTTACCCGGGCCTTCCCAATTTTTTCGGCGAAATCAAGAAGCTGATTGAAGAAGATCCGAAATACAAGGCCTTCGACATCCGTCTGGAACATTACGTGGTCAGTACCGGTTTTGCCGAAACGATCCGTGGCAGCGCCATCGCCCCCTTTGTAGATGGAATTTTTGGATGTGAATTCATCGAAGAAGTACTGCAACCCGGTTTTCTGGATGCAAAGGACGCAGCAGGGAACGTCCCTAACGCAAACGAAGTATCCGCAAACGAAATTTCCCAGATCGCCTGCGCCCTGGACAACACTTCCAAGACCCGCTACATCTTCGAAATCAACAAGGGCAGCAACAAGTACCCCGAAACCATCGACGTCAACTCCTCTATCGCACGAGAAGTGCGCCGCGTTCCCTTCCAGAACATGGTATACATCGCCGACGGTCCCAGTGACGTTCCCGCCTTCAGCATCCTGAACAACAATGGCGGAAGCACCTTTGCCGTTTACCCCAAGGGCGACGTAAAGGGCATGCGCCAGGTGGACGCACTCCGCCGCGATGGCCGTGTGCAGATGTACGGCGAAGCGGACTACAGTGAAGCAACGACTTCATGGCTGTGGCTTACGGAAAAGGCCCGCGCCATCGCCGACAAGATCGTCGAAATAAAGCAGGCTGCCATCAAGAACAGCGCCGGCTCGCCACCCACCCATCTTCAATAAAAAAAGCGGGCTCAGTCCCGCCTTTCTTACATCATCCAGATTTGCTGTTCCGCCAACAGGGCAATGGCCATAGGCAACATGCCGTTTGTCGCAAACTTGTCCTTGACCTTCCTGCGGAACATGTTGACCGTAAAAAGCAAGGCCGCCGCAAGAACGATGACAGATACGTAGGACGCCTTCTCATCGTAAAACTGGCAGACGACACCAAGATAGACGTCAAGACAGATTCCCAGAACAGCCTTCCCCATCAGGAAAAAGGCGACTCCAAGATGGAACTTCTTCTTCTTGGCCATGGTAAAACGCCGGGCGATCTTGTACCCGATACCAAAGCAGAAAAACGGAAGAATATCCATGGTAAAGGTGATTCCGCATTCGGTAACATCAAACGAACCATCAAGAATTTTATGGGCGACGTCCTGCACTCTCGAAACAACGAATACGGCCATGAGAGAAATCCAGAAAAGCTTGCGGATGAAAAGCTTTACCGGCGATTCCCTATTTGCAGAATCTTCCCTTGCCGCCTTGACGGGCTTTACCTTTACTTTCTTTTTTTTGTTAGACTTGTTCGTCTGAATTTCCGCCTCTAACTCATGGATCCGTTCCATTACGATCTTGACTCGTTCGTCAGAGGAATCCTTCTTGACGACACCCAAAACTTCGTACAGTTCACCCAACGGCAAATTGTGAATCTTGCCGGCATAATCTTTTAGGTAAAGTTCGTCTTTTAAGTTGATCTGGTCAGACATAGATTTTTCTTCTTCCTGGAGACGAAAGATATTAAAATCTAGAAGACGAGAATCCCGATCTCACTCAGAAAACGGTTCAAGCAGAAGAGACCGAAGCCTAGAAGGAAAATCTGGATGATGATGAACGGTATGGGGTGCTCCCTGAAATGGTATTCACTGCCCTGGTGGGAAATGTTGCCGCGGACAATATTGCTGATAAACCAGGCGAAGAAAATGATGGTGAGGAGCAGGGCCATGCAGGGCAATCTACTAAATTATTGGCTTAGTTGGAGCCGAATAGTTCATCGTACTCTTTGTTGGTGTAGATGATGCCGTCCTTTTCCTTGTAACGGTATGCGGGGAGGGAATCGCCGTTGTCGCACTTGAAAATGGGATCGTAACGGCTCGGTGTATTGCAGACGATGGGAACGATGCCGTACAGAGGGGCGTTTTCATCAGTGGATGCGTAGCTTTTGGAGGCGTTTTCGCATGGAGACGGAACGTATACGGTGCTGTCCTTGCAGTGTACCGAGGGATCGGAATAGAGCACGTAGGGATATTCGCTATTGACGCTGGAAGAGGATTCTCCCATGCCGGAGGAAGACTCTGCGCAGTTACCTTCGGTGCAATCACCGGTTATGCTGCTGGAGCTGATGTCATAAGTGGGGGCGACGCCGTAGAGTGCGATGACAGCACCGGCGACACATTCTTCATTTTGCTCGTTTGTGCAGACGTTTTCGCCACCTTGGATGTATTCCGCCTCGGTGCCGCTATCGTTACAGCCGGCCCAAAAACTTGCCGCAATGCCTAAGGTGATTTTTCCCCAATGTTTCCTGATGGACATAGAGCCTCCTGGTTTCCCAAATTCCTTACGGTTAGAATATAGACTTTGGCGAAACTTTTTTGATGCGCTGGCTGAAAAATATGTTGTACAATTTGTCAACGGTTGGGGGCGTTGCGGGGGCGTGCCCCCGCAGAGGGGGTAGCAAAAGACCTTAAAAAGGGCTTGTGCGAGGGGGAGGCTTCCCCCGCATAAAAATCATATTATATATTTATGGTCCCCAGGTCTCGCGTTGGCAGGCAGTCGGTACTTTCCGTCAAGAAGCGCGCGGGGCTCGGACAGGGCCCATACTTTTGGACCGGTCTTGGGGCCAAAATCTATTATCGTGTCTATCAAGTTTTGTCGAACTTTTAGGAGTTTTAATGGCAAATAAGTGTAAGCGCGGGATTTTGATTAGCAAGACGCCTTATGAAAAGCGTATCGCTATCATGGAAGACGGTGAACTCGTCGAATTGGTAGTGGAAGGCGTTTCTTCTAATCGAGTTCTGGGCAATATTTATAAGGGCGTGGTCCAGAAGGTGCTTCCGGCACTGAAGGCTGCGTTCATTGACATCGGCCTGGAGAAGGCCGGCTTCCTCCATCAGGAAGACGCCGTCGATCGCAACGAACTGCTTCGTCGCGAATACGGTGACGATGATGACGAAGGCGGTTCCTCCAAGGAAGTGCCTATTGATGAAATCCTCCACGAAGGCCAGGAAATCATGGTCCAGGTGGTTAAGGAACCCATCAGCACCAAGGGTGCCCGTCTGACCACCCATCTCAGCTTTGCCGGCCGTTTCCTGGTCTGCATGCCGGGTACCAACTTTATCGGTGTGTCCAAGCGTGAACGTGATCCGGCCAAGCGCCGCGAATTCAAGAAGGTGGTCCGCCGCCTGAAGGGTCGCGATGTGGGCTATATCGTACGTACCAACGGCTTGAACGAATCCGAATTCGAAATCAACAAGCAGATGCGTGAACTGGAAAGCAAGTGGGAACAGACGAAGTACAACTTCGAAAACCAGCCTGCCGAAACCTGCATCTACGAAGAATCTGATTCCATCGAACAGACCGTCCGCGAATACTTTGGCGATAACACCGACTACGTGTATATCGACAACCGCGACGAATACTTCGCCCTCCGCGACTACCTGAAGGTTCTGTCTCCGGACAAACTGGACAAGGTGAAGCTGTGGAGCAGCAACGAAAGCCTGTTCGAATACTTCAAGATCGAAAACGACTATGCACGCTCTCTCCAGCGCCAGGTCCCGCTGCCCCGCGGTGGCAACCTGGTCATCGAGCAGACCGAAGCACTGGTGTCCATCGACGTGAATACCGGTCCCAAGGTCCACGGCAAGGACCAGGGTAAGATTATCCTGGAAACCAACATCGATGCTTGCCACGAAATTGCAAAGCAGCTCCGTCTCCGCGACGTGGGCGGCCTGATCATTATCGACTTCATCGATATGGAAACCGAAGCCGACAACGAGACCGTCTACCAGGAATTCCGCAAGGCAATCCGTCGCGACAAGGCTCCCATCACCCCCGCCCCCATTAGCCAGTTCGGCCTGATGGAAGTGACCCGTAAGCGCGTCCGCGTGAACCTGATGACCGAAAAGACTCAGGTATGCCCGGTCTGCTGCGGTGGTGGCCGTATCGCTACCCTGGAAAGCACTCTCGGCATGATTGACCGTTGGATGGCTCGCGCCAAGGCCAAGGGCAAGCTCCGCGAAGTGACCCTGGTGGTCAGCCCCTTCGTTATCGACGTGATGTGCAAGGACCTGAACCGCATGTACAACTATCTGGAGTACAAGCACGGCATGAAGATCAACCTGGTGGAAGACGAACATGCCCACATCAACCAGTTCTGGATGTACGACAAGAACAACGAAGATATTACAGACCTGTACAACTTCGCTTAATTTGTCTAAAACAATCTAACGAAATAGAAAGGGCCTCGGATTCATCCGAGGTCCTTTTTAACGTACCCGCCAGGAGCCTGTTTTGTCGGAACCCTCGCGGTAAACAACACCCATTTGCTGTAATTTAGACATTTCCCGTTCTACAGTTCTCGACGAAACTTTCAACTTCTTGGCAATCTGCTCAACAGTCAGCGTTTTTTCTCGCAGATAATCCAAAATTTTGTTCTGTCGGATAGAAAGTTCCACACTTGCGGCATCATCCCCCTTTTCTTTAAGGGATTCTGCAATGTTTTTAAGCAAATCCAGGATTCCCTGCAAAAGGAACTCCACAAAGGGGCCCGCCTCGCCTGCCTTTATGGCCTTCACAAAGGCAAAATAGTAGCGACGCTGCTGATCTTCGTCCCAATGTTCCCGGGACAGGTTCGAAAGAACGGGACTCAGCTTCTTCAGGAGCAACGATTGCCAGAGCAATCCCATGCGGCCATTGCCATCCTTGAAGGGGCGGATGTAATCCAGGGCGTAATGGAAAATGCAGGCCCTGATCAGCAGGTGGTCCTCGCTTTTCTGGAGCCACTGGAAAAGTTCCTGCATCATGTAAGGCACTTCGCTTGCAGGGGGCGCCAGGTGGATACACATCTTGCCGTTGAAAACGCAGCCGTTCCCCGTCCTGAAAGATCCCCCGTCAGGCTGGTTCGCCCCCGCCAAGTCGGCATGGGCCCGCAAAAAATCCGACAGCGAAAACACGTCGTAATCCCCCTGAAAGGGTTCATCGCAGAGGTCTCTACCGACACCGCAGCCAAAGCCGCGATGCCCCTGACGGCCTTCCAGCCAGGCCTCGCATCGGGTCGCCAAAACGGAAATCTCGATAGCCAGATTCACAATCTCCATGCTCAACTTTAAGGACGGACGATACATAAATTACCCCGACATATACATAGACAAATACAACGTCATATAGACCGACAGGAATAATATACATCACTTGATATTGCTAGTCAAGAGGGGAATGAGCGGTGAGGCATGAGATATGAGGGATGAGGGATGAGATACGAAAAAGAAAAAACCGCGTTGTCGCAGAAGGACATCGCGGATTTTTCAAAAATCAAGATACTGGTTTCAGATATGAGACTTCGCTATTCGCTCATATCTTGTATCTGATATCTAAACTAGACCTGTGCCAGAGCCTGTTCCAAGTCGGCGATGATATCGTTCACGTTTTCGATACCCACGCTGAAGCGGATCAGGTCAGGTGCAACGCCTGCTTCGATGAGCTGTTCATCGGAAAGCTGACGATGAGTGTGGCTTGCCGGGTGCAGCACGCAGCTACGGGCGTCGGCCACATGGGTCACGATGCAGATCAGCTTCAGGGCATCCATGAACTGGATGGACTTGTCGCGGCCACCCTTGATACCGAAGGTGAGCACGCCGCAGGGCAGGCCGCCCTTGAACTGCTTCTGGGCCAGGGCGTAGGAAGCATTGTCTTCGAGACCGGCGTAGTCCACCCAAGCGACCTTCGGATGGTTCTTCAGGTACTTGGCGCAGGCCAGAGCGTTTTCGCAGTGACGGGGCATACGGAGGAACAGAGTTTCCAGGCCCACATTCAGGAGGAAAGCATTCTGGGGAGACTGGATGGAACCCAGGTCGCGCATGAGCTGCACGGTAGCCTTGGTGATGTAGCAGAGCTTGCCGAAGGACTTGGTGTAAGTCAGGCCGTGGTAAGACGGATCCGGTTCGGTGAGGCCCTTGAACTTGTCGTGCTGGGCTTCCCAGTCGAAGTTACCGCTGTCAACCACAACACCACCCACAGCCATGGCATGACCGTCCATGTACTTGGTGGTAGAGTGGGTCACGATGTCTGCGCCGAATTCGAAGGGGCGGCAGAGAATCGGGGTGGGGAAAGTGTTGTCGATGATCAGAGGCACGCCGTGCTTGTGAGCCAAGTTGGCGAAGCGCTGCAGGTCAAGAATCTTGCCGGCGGGGTTAGCCACAGTTTCACCGAAGACGCACTTGGTGTTGGGGCGGAAAGCCTTCTCGATTTCTTCGTCGGAAGCATCCTGGTCGATGAAGGTGCATTCGATGCCCAGCTTCTTCATGGTAACGCAGAAGAGGTTGCTGGTACCGCCGTAGATTGCGGAAGTAGAAATGAAGTGGTCACCGGCTTCGCAGATGTTGAACACGGCGTAGAAGTTTGCAGCCTGACCGGAAGAGGTGAGCATGGCACCTACGCCACCTTCCAGCTGAGCGATCTTGGAGGCAACAGCGTCGTTGGTGGGGTTCTGGAGACGGGTGTAGAAGTAGCCGGATTCCTTCAGGTCGAACAAGTCAGCCATCTGGGCGGAAGTGTCGTACTTGAAAGTGGTGCTCTGGTAGATGGGGAGCACGCGGGGTTCGCCCTTCTTGGGGGTCCAACCGGCCTGAACACACAATGTTTCGAGATTTGCCATATTTTCCTCTTTATGTTAAATGCACTAATCGCTTCGGCCACCTGCCGTGCAATCTGATGCACGCGGGGTTAAACCGCAGATTGATGCTCCAAATATAGCTAGTTCCTATAGCCAACACAATATAAACACCCGCCATATAAAACAATCCTGCAAGATCTTCCCCCTGCTATAAGGTTTTAATTATAAGCGGCAATAAATAAAAACTATAACATTTAACATTCTCTTTAAAATTTGCGTTTCCCGTATGCTTATCAAACCAAAAACAGAATTTCTATCTTTGAAGTCATGATTTGGCACCTACTCGCAATTGTCACCATGATTTTCTGGGGTACCAGCTTCGTCAGCACCAAGGTTCTGATCGAGCACGGCTTTTCCCCCATCCAGATTTTCTTTATACGATTTGCGACAACCTACCTGATGCTTTTGATCGCCAACCACAAGAAGTTCTTTTCTGACTGCTGGAAAGATGAGCTCAAATTTTTATTGGGAGGTTTTACCGGCTGCACCACTTACTTCTGGGCAGAAAACACCGCACTGTCGCTTTCACCAAGCAGCAACGTGTCGCTGATCGTGTGTACCAACCCCCTGATGATCATGATTGTTGGCGGCCTGCTCTACAAGGCGGAGCGTCTGAACCGGCGCCAGATTTTTGGAAGTATCGTCACCTTCCTGGGTGCCGCGCTGGTGGTTCTGAACGGGAAATTCATCCTGAAGCTTTCACCTGTCGGCGACCTGTTGGCATTCGGTGCCGCCGTGTCCTGGGTATTCTACGCCTTCAGCACCCAGAAGACCCGCGAAAAGTACAGCACCAGTTTCGCCATTCGAAAGATTTTCTTTTACGGGGTACTTACGTCCCTGCCGCTGATGATTCTTGACGGCATAGGAATCCCGGGTTCAACCCTATTCGGGCAAACTCACAACATCCCATGGGAGGCGTTCCGGGAACCCGTGGTCATCGGAAACTTTTTATGCCTCTGCATTTTCAGCAACCTGTTCGGCTACCTGATATGGAACAAGGTGATGATGAAACTGGGGACGGTTCTCGCCAGCAACTACATTTTCGCCATTCCCCTCATTACCATGATCACGGCGGTCATTACCATCGGGGAATACATTTCTCCCGTGGCAATCGCAGGGGCGGTCGCCATTATAACTGGGATGATTTTAGCGGAATATAAACGCTAACCTTCCAGGAACTTCTTGAGAGCGGGAATCAAGCGCTCGCCATCCCGCAGGCCCATCTTGTAAAGTTCCTTCAGCTTTTCGGTATCCTTTTCGATACGGCTGATCTGGAACGGTTCGCTGGGGCGGAACACAAAGGACTTGCCTTCACCTTCCCACTGCTTTAAGGTGGCCAGCGCCTGGTTGTAGCGGATATGGCGAGTAGCAGCCGCGGCAACGAACTTCGGATACTTGCGGTACATCAGCTTGAACAGCGGGATCATGGAATTGGGCTTCTTGACATAACCTTCCTGTTGAGTCAAGATGACCACCTGCTTCTTGAAACCCTTGCTATCCATGAACTGGAAGGGGATGCTGTCGGCAATGCCGCCATCCAGAAGTTTTTTACCGCGGAGTTCCACAATCTTACTGACCAGCGGCAAGGATGCCGAAGCGCGAACACATTCAAGACCGTCGCCCTTGTCCACATCCTGGGTCAGAAGGTATTCGCCTTCGCCCGTTTCCAGGTTCGTGCAGACAGAATAAAAATCGGAAATATGGGCATTCTCTTCGAACTTGGCATAGTCAAAGATGTCAATCTCGCGGGGAATGGTAACGTAGCAGAACTCTCTCGGGAAAAAGTCTTCGCCCTTCAACAGATACTTGAAACCGCTATACCGCGGATCCTTGGAATGGACCGTATCGATGCGCATATTGCGTTCGCGCTGTTCCGACAGAAAACTGCAGATATGGGTGGCGCCGGCAGAGGTTCCTGCATAACCGCCAAACTTAATCCCGTGATCCAACAGAATATCCAACACGCCGCCAGAATAGGCGCCACGCATGCCGCCACCTTCAAGAACCAGAGCTACATCCTTAAACATTGCCATATAATCGTTCCTTCAGTATGTTAAAACACCAAGTTGCTTTCCAGCCAGGCATAATCCTTGGGATGGTCTACGAACTTTTCGGGATTCAGCTTATGCTTCGCAAAAAATTCTTCGCGGGTCATCCATACAAAATCGTCCACTTCGCCAGGCTGGGGAACAAGGCTAGCGGCCTCTTCATCAGACAGGACAATCTTGTAGGTGTCGTAATATTCATTGTCCAGATAGGAGCCACCGTTCAGCACGCTCTCATGTCCAGACTCGAAAAGGTACTCCAGTTCTTCGGCGGTTTTCGTAACGCCCAACTCTTCCCGCAATTCACGGACAGCGGCATTACGGCTACTATCGCCCGCAGAAATATGGCCTGCGCAACTGGTATCCAGAAGCCCCGGATTGTTTTCCTTTACAGCGGCGCGCAGCTGAAACAGAATACGGCCGCTCTTGTCAAAAGCCCAGATATGCACCGTTCTGTGCCAAAGGCCCTTCTCGTGTACTTCAGTACGGCCACGGGAATAGCCAGCGAAAGTTCCATCCGGATTCAACACATCAATCTGTTCTTCAGTCATTTTATTACCTCATCATGCCCGATGATCCTTGGCAAAATCCGTAAGGACTTTCAAGAAGTTACGATATTCGGCCATCAGCGCGTCATGATGCATCTGCACATAGTCAAAATGCCCATCCTTGCAGGCAAATTCCATGGCCTTGGCACGGCTCGAAAATTCCACTGCGCCAATAGTCAAGGAAGTACTCTTCAGGGAGTGAACGCAAATTCTATAGGATTCGAAATCGCCATCCTTCAAGGACGCATTCAATTCAGATTCCTTATTGGTCTTCACAAATTCGGTCAGCATTTCGCGATAGAACGTTTCATCATTCATGCAATAGCCTAGACCGATTTCTACATCCACAAAACCCGTTGCAGAAAGATCCACCAGATCCTTGGAAATATTCAAAGCCTTTCCATATCTTGGAGACTTTTCTTCCGGCTGAGTTTTTTCCTTATTTGCAAGAGGCACAGAAACTACAGGAGTCTGATACAGGTCATCCAACGACTTGGGCTCCGCAACAGGCTTAGGCTGGTCAACCATCACGAGAAGGTCAGACGGCAGATAGTCCAGCAAGACACCCAGCAAATCCGCTTCGCGAATCGGCTTTGACAGATAATCAGAGAATCCCGCCTGCAAATACAGATCGCGGGCATGCTTATCGGCATTGGCGGTCAGCATGATTACAGGCGTACTCTCGTTCGGATGTCCAGAAAGGGTATGCATCAGCGAAACCGTTTCCATACCATCCATTACAGGCATCATATGGTCAAGGAATATGACATCGTAATGTTTGCGCTTGATTTTTTCCAGAGCTTCCATTCCGTTGAGTGCAGTATCGATCTGCACCTGCGTATCCTTCAAGAGGCCACTCATCACACGAAGATTCATGGGAACGTCATCAACCACCAGGATATTGGCGTGAGGAGCCCTAAAGCGGTTACGGGAAATATCAACCGTCACTGCCTTGTTGCAACGTTCATTAAAATCACCAATAGGTTCGCTACGCTTCACAATCTGCGGAATCGCCACGATAAACGTAGAACCCTTTCCATATTCACTTTCCACCTGGATGTCGCCACCCATCAAGTCAACAAGACGCTTAGTCAGATTCAAGCCAAGGCCCGTTCCTTCGATATTGCGGTTACGCTTTTCTTCTAGGCGCTGGAACGTCACAAACAACTTGTCGACATCCTCATTGCGAATTCCAATACCAGTATCCTGAACGGCAATCACCAAATTGATGGTACGGAGATCCGGAGAACCCAACTGCGAACCCATATTGTTCCGTTCGTAAGACACTCTCAAGATTACGCTTCCACTGGGAGTATACTTGACCGCATTCGACAACAGGTTATTGATAATCTGACGCACACGGACTTCATCACCCATCAAGCCCGATGGCATGGACTTATCCACTTCTACACGAAGTTCCAACGACTTTTCGTTGGCGCGCATAGACACCATGTTACGGCATTCATTGAGCACAGAGAACAAGTCATATTCAACAGGAACGATTTCCATGCGGCCCGATTCAATTTTGGAAATATCCAGGATGTCGTTAATAATCGAAAGCAGCGTATGGCCCGCACTCTGAATATTTAGGGCATATTCCTTCAAGGTCGGATCCTTGCATTCCTTCAGCAACATTGTATCCATACCCAGAATTCCGTTAATCGGAGTACGAATTTCATGGCTCATGTTAGCCAGGAACTGACTCTTGGCCAGGCTTGCCTTTTCCGCCAGGACCTTCGCTTCTCTCAAGGTCACATTTTCTTCCGCCTTACGTTCCGACACAAATATGAAGCCAAAGCCGATAAGGAACAAGAGCAGCAAAATTCCGAAAACCCAGAAAATCAGGAGGGTAATATCTTCAACACCCTTTGCGGCAACCGATTCGGGAACCATGCCAACAAGAGAAAGACCAGGTTGCTTCAAGTCCGCCATAAAGAAGAAGTAACCCTTTCCGCCCACATCTTCGCGTACGGCTGCGGCAATAGAAACATTCAGAAGTTTTTTCAGCTGAACGCGAATGGGATCAAAGTTTCCGTTCTGCCAAATCGGATTTTCAGAAAGCGGGTTATTGGCCGAACCCACAATCACCTGATCATCGGCATTACGAATCGAAGAATAGCATTCCCCATCATAACAGCGATTGTCGAAATAGCGAAGAACTTCAGACTCGCTATAGATTTTATAAAGGACATAACGAACGTTTCTACCATGGTATATGGGAACGCTAAAAAGGAAGCCCTTGCCCTCGCTATAGCTGACAGCCTCATTCCCTCGAAATGACTGGGCGATGCTTGAAAAATCGGCAGGCGAAACCGTTACTGACGTATCACCCACAATAAGCTTTCCCTTTAGATTCAACACTCCATAGGAAATCCCATTTTCCTTTCGGTAGCTTTCCAGGATTACGGACATTCTTGAACTATCCTTTTCCATTTCCCTAGAAATTCCCGACAGGAATTCAAGCTGGACGCTCACCCGTTCATCCACGAGTTCAGCCATGATGGCAGCCTGCTTTGATACCTGGCTTGAAACATATCCATAAAAAAGGCTATCCAGTCTAAAACGCAGCAAACCGGCCACAAGACACAGGACAGAGGCAAACGCCACCATCCAAAGGATCATCCTCAATCGAATACTAGTCTTCATAAATGACCACCCCCTTCACAAACCAATCCATACTATCACGTAAAATTTGATCGCTGACAATTTCATCCTTGGCACAACGCCTTTTCTTCTTATTGTCATAAATCGGACCGGAAAAAACATCCATCCCACTTTTCATCTGGAGAACAGTCTCGTTCAAGACGTTCTTGACAGAATCACTTACGAGAGAAGAATAAAAAGACAACCCTACGGCATCAGTTTCTATGCCAATCCAATAATTAGACAGACTTTGCTTTTTCTGAAAGTAATCCTGGATGATGGACTTGTAGACAATTTCCCAATTCGTCGAGACAGATGTCAGCACATTAGGCGAATAGGAAGAAGAGTCCAAATTATAACCGATGGACATCACGCCCATCACTTCGGCTTCCTTCAGAACCCAATCCTGATTTTGATGATATGCCACCAGGTCAACGCCTGCACCATTCACCAGACGATTCACATTATCCTTTTCAATATCCTCATCATCCCAGGCACCCGTCCACGAAACAAAAATCTTTGCTTCGGGATTTACCTTGGCAACGCCCAGCGCAAAGGCATTTATTCCACGATTCACTTCATTATTATTCATGGCTGCCACATAGCCAATCTTGTTGTTCTTCGTAGACAGGCCGGCAACAATTCCGGAAAGGAACCTGGCCTGATAAACTCTCGCAAAATAAACCTTGTAATTTTCTTCATCCGACATGGACAGGTAAGAGAAGAACATCACCTTGGGATATTTACGTATAGTTGACAGGACTTCCTGCGGATAATTGTAGCTGCCAAGAATAACCATCTTTGCGCCAGCCTCAACAAGGCTATCAATTGCAGCTGCACAAAGTCCCGAGTTCTCACGAGCATTTTCAACCAGCAAAACTTTTACGCCCAAATTTTCGGCGGCTTCCGCAATACCCTTGTAATGAATGCCGTTCCAGCCCAATTCATTCACGCGGCCGGGCATAATGACTCCTATCACTGATTCAGGAGTCTCCTTTTCGCTACCAAAAGACAAAATCGACGAAATAATGACCGTTGTCAGGATGATGCAGACAAGGGGAATTGTCCATAACAATTTATTCATTCACCACCCCTTTCACATACCAGTCAAAATGTTCAAGCATATCCACATCGGTCATGCTTTCACCATCATTTACGCGAACATCTCCATGGTTATCTTCAATGGGGCCATAAAAGACATCGTAGGCGCCAGATTTCAAACGTTCGAATTCTACGTCAACGATTTTCCTTGCGGAATCCGGAACAAGAGCCGTCATTGGAGCCAGGCCAATAATATCGCTATCAACACCAAGCCAGGCATGATCGCCAACAAACTTGTCCTGCAAGATAGCCATGATCTTGGGAGAGTAATAATTCTCCCAGCGCCATACCGGGGCTGTCATAAACGTTCTCGGGAAACGGTTTCCATTATCCAGGTTATACCCAATCATCCGAATATTCCGATGTTCTGCAATATCGTAAGGGCTCAGGGCATCCACATGGACCGTCAACACGTCTATATTATGCTTATTAATCAAGTCATTAGTCGCATCCGCAGCCAAGGCAGAGTCTTCCCAGGAATGACTCCAACCCACAAAAACCTTCGCTTCGGGGTTCACTTTGGCGACTCCCAGCGCAAAGGCGTTTATTCCACGATTCACTTCAGAAATATCAAATGCAGCCACATAACCAATTTCGTTCGTCTTCGTAGTAAGACCTGCCACGATTCCCGACAAATAACGCATCTGGTAAATTCGTCCAAAGAAAGTAGATACGTTAGATTTATAATCGATACCTGACGCATGTATAAATTTGACTTCAGGATATTTCTCGGCCATCCGCATTACAGTTTTTCCAAACCCGAAGGAATTGGCCACAACAATACGAGCTCCTTTTTTTATGGCAGATTCCATAATGCGTTCCGTCAGGGAATCCTCGGACACATTCTCATAATAGAGCACTTCCAGATTAAGCCTGTCAGCAACTTTCTCCATGGCCTCATAATGAGATTCGCTCCAGCTGTGATCATTTCGCGAGCCGTTCATGATTACGGCCACCTTCGTACGATGGAGAGTCACATTGGTCTCAACTTTCTTATCCTGCATCATCAAAATGCCGATGGCAATGATCATCAGGATACTTCCAAATACAAAGCCTACCATTCTCATTTTGCGTTCAATCCTTCACGAATCTTTCGAAGAACATTGGCATATGAAGCAATCAGTTCAACATGCCTCTTACGCACATAGTCAATCTTACCTTCCTTGCAAGCCATCTCGATCGACTTGGCATCTCGTGACAATTCCTCGGCACCAATTGTGCGGGCAGTACCTCCAAGGGCATGAACCAGAATCTGATAATTCATCCATTCACCAGAATCGTATGCACGTTCCAATTCCTTCCGCTTGTCATCCAGCAGGAATTCAGAAAGCATTTCCCTAAAGAATTCCTCGTCATTAATGCAGTTTTCCAGTCCAAGTTTAACATCCAGGACATCTTCAAAAACAGACAGGCGCTCATTGGGACTTTGAGGAGTAACCATATCCAATTCCAGGTCGCCAACAAGTTCACGCTTTTTCTTCTTTTCAGATTCGCTAGAAGCCACCTGATAGAATCCGTTCACCTTGTCATAAGTGGCCAGTAGAGCCGACGTTTCTTCTTCCAGGTTCTTAGCGGACATCTCTTCATAGGGAGACATATTCAAGTCTTCTCGGGTAAGAACCAAATGCTTGGGCAAATACCACTTCAAGGCACGAAGCAAATCTTCTTCCATAAGCGGCTTAGGAATATAATCGGCAATGCCCACACTCAAATAGGATTCCTTATCTACAGGAACAGGGCCTGCAATCATAATGACCACAGGAGTGTCCTTGCACAAGTTGACAGAGAGGCGCTTCATCCTTTCAAAGGTTTCTCGGCCGTCCATCATAGGCATCATATTGTCAAGCAAAATCAGATCATAATGTCTTACCTGGACCATATCCAGACACTGAGACCCATTTAATGCCGTATCGATTTGAACGCGGGTTTCCTTCAGCAAACCACGAATCACCTTCAGATTCAATTCTGCATCGTCGACCGCCAATATGCGGGCAGCAGGAGCAAACAACATTTCTGAGCCCAGCGATTCCTTTTCAGAACCGTTCTTATAGCGAGTCGCAAAATCGCCCATAGGTTCAACATTCAACACGAGCTGCGGAATCGAAACCATATATGTAGCGCCCTCACCAAAACGGCTCTTCACGATAATTTCGCCACCACACATGGAAATCAGTTTTTTTGTCAGGCTAAGACTAAATCGAGTTCCGGCAGGTTTCGGTTCATTCGTCATCTGGAACAATCCGAGAATGGAATCCGTATTTTCGTCGCGGATTCCCACGCCCGAATCCTTTACCGTAATTTTCAGATTGATGCATTCATCCAGACGTTGTTCACCCTGATTGGGAATCACATCATAACTGATAATCAGACGAACTTCACCTAATTCCGTATACAAGATGGCATTGGTCAGAAGGTTCACAATAATCTGACGGATTCGGTCTTCATCACCCCACAGGCTAGACGGAATATCAGGATCACATTCCAGGGAGAAGTGCAAATTTTTGGCGGTAGCCCTTGGCGAAACCGTATCAAAGCAATCCTTCAGCACCGAATACAATTCATACTGCACAGGATTCAATACAAATTCGCCACTTTCTATTTTCGCGATTTCCTGAACTTCATGAACGACAGACAAAAGTCCTATAGAGGCGACCTGCACGTTTTTAACATAGTCATGAACACTTTCATCACGGGCATCACGAAGGAGAATTCGAGTCATCCCCAGAATTCCGTTCAGAGGCGTCCTAAGTTCCTTGGCTACGGAATCCAGGAAGTCAGACTTTCTACGTACCGATCTGACAACACGGATTCGATTGATCAAGGTGATTGTACAAAGCACTACGATTACAATAAAGATCGAACCAAAGACAACCAGCACCTGCACCAGAATTACACGGGAACGGCCAAAGACCTGGCTCTTTTTAACAAGGGAGACCATGTTCCAACCATTTTGGACAGCCATGGAGAAAACCATATATTTGTCTTTATGGTACACAAATTCAAAGGGCTTTTCACCGGCCAGCAAAATTTCACGAGCAAGCTTTTCTTCATCCATTCCCCATGCTTCAGAAGAAAGACAATCAAAGCCCTGGCGAATTTCACCGGAACTGGCTATAACAAGGCCATCCCTATCCATAACCATCCAGATATCGCCAACCTTTTCTTTTCTGGAGGCGATGAAACGGGACAAGCTCGCCAAGGGCAAAGTAAATGCGACCACATTTTTTTCGTCCAACAGGCTCTTACTAAAGGAGATTACAGGCTTTGCGGAATTAGTGCTGGTAAACGGTTTTCCAACGACAACACGACCATGAGTACGCACAGCATCCTTATACCAGGGTCTACGCAACGGCATATACTCATCGCCAGGAAGCCAGTCTCCATCGTGAACAAACTCTCCATTCACAACTCCAAACACATTGCCTGATAGGGAATCCGTCTGCTTAGAAGCCCTTTTCATTTCCAGGGCCATAAATTCCTGGATTTTTTCGACAGGTTCGCCGGAGGCAATCAGATGATCAACAATCATCGCGGCCGACTCTAGCGCAAAACTTGCCCTATACAGAAAGTCATTCAAGGCCTCGGCATTCTGACGGTGCTTGAAATCAGCAAGAAGAACGGCATCCCGCTCATTCTGTCTCAAAAAATTTTTCGAAACGAACATTGCACATAGAGCGACGCAGCCCAAAAACAACATCATCACAATGATGTAGTATGCAACATAACGCCCTTCTCTTGCACCGTTTCTAGATGTCATAAACCAAGAGCCTCATTGATCTTCTTTATCACCACCTGATAGTTCTTCATCATCGAGCCGTGATTACATTTCACGAAGGCAACATCTCCAGAAGAGCAAGCCATTTCCAGAGCCTTGGCCTCTTCCGACAATTTCTTTGCACCGATGGTAAGAGAAGTGCTCTTCAGGGCGTGCACAACAATCCTGTAATTCTTCCAGTCTGCCGCAACGAAAAACTTTTCCAGTTCTTCGCTCTTGTTTCCGGCAAGATATTCCTGCAGCATTTCGATGTAGAAACTTTCGTCGTTCATACACAGTTCAAGGCCGGACTGGGCATCAAGTTCGCGAAGAGTACAAATCTTTTCGTAAGTAGACTTCTTTTCCTTTAAGTCGGAAGCGCTGGAGCTTTCAGCAGAGGAATCACCATCTACTCTTTTTTCGTTTCCATCAGAATGATTCAGGTATTTCCTAATCAGGAATAGCAGTTCCTGCTCACGAACGGGCTTTGACAGATAGTCGCTAAACCCTTCCTTAAGGTAATATTCCCTGGCACCGATAATCGCATTGGCGGTAAGCATCACTACCGGGACTTTTTCATTCTTATTTCCCGGAAGACTCCGCATCAGACGCATGGTTTCCACGCCATCCATTTCCGGCATCATGTGATCCAGGAAAATCATGTCGTAATTATTCTTTTGGACCATCTCCAGGGCCTGACGACCACTCAAGACGGCATCCACCTGCATGCCAGTATCCTTAAGCAAGCCCTCCACAACCTTCAGGTTCATCTTGACATCATCAACCACAAGAATGCGCTTGCCGGCCGCTTCCAGATGAACCTTGGGCAGTTCCTGCTTTGATGCCAGGGAACGATACTTCTCGGAGAAGTTACCCATCTTATCAGGATTCTTTACAACCTGAGGAATGCTGACAAAGAACGTGGAGCCCGAGCCATACTCACTGATGACGTGAATTTCGCCATCCATCATATCAACAAGCTTGCGAGAAAGATTCAAACCGAGCCCGGTACCTTCCACATTGCGATTCTTCATTTCGTCAATGCGCTGGAACATCTGGAAGAGTTTGCTCTGGTCTTCACACTTGATTCCCTTACCCGAATCGCTTACCGCGATTTTCAACAGGATCTTGGAGCCAACTTCCAAGGTATCACAATCCAACGGTTCAAAACCAACCGTAAGCTTTACAAATCCCTGTTCGGTGTATTTCACTGCGTTAGAAAGCAGGTTGTTTATAATCTGACGAATTCTAACTTCATCACCCAAAAGTCCGACCGGGAGATTTTCATCCACATCCAGACGGAAGTTCAAGTTCTTGTCTTCGGCCTTCGTCACAACCATGTTATAGCAGTCATTCAAAACCGAGAACAACTCATAGTTGTTCAGCAAAATTTCCATTTTTCCGGATTCAATCTTTGAAATATCAAGGATAGAGTTGATAATCGAAAGCAGAGTATGGCTTGCACTCTGAATGTTCAGCGCATACTCCTTTAAATTATCATCATTACATTCCTTCAACAGCATGGTGTTCATACCCAGAATACCGTTGATAGGAGTGCGAATTTCGTGACTCATGTTCGCCAGGAATTCAGACTTGGCGCGGCTCGCCACCTTCAAGTCTTCCATGGTTTCGCGAAGTTTCTTTTCCTGGTCTAGTAGCAAACGGTTCTGCTTTCTGTAGGCGTAATCCTGGTACTTAAAGATGGTTCCGAAAATTGCAGACACAATGGCCAGCGAGATGACCATATTCCTGATTCTAAAATCGGCAGGCATTTCTGCAAGCAGACCAGGATGTACGTCAAAGTAAAAGATACAGGCACTGAGCGACACCAGCCCCACCACATACACGATATAGCTGAGCGCACCACGCAACGTAAGGAAGGCAAAAATAAGTCCCAGCACGAACCACAGAATCGTACCGCTCTCAAGACCACCCAAATTCTGATAAATCAACGGAAAGAAAATAACGTTTGCGCCACCAGTCACCACAACACCAGCAAGCTGAGGATGCTTCTTTACCGACAGCACAAGTCCAACGCAAACAACCGCAAGAAGAGCAAGAATAATAAGCCCGTACTTATCCCTTTCGAAAAAAAGCACGAACATCGAAATGACAAAGCCACCCACCAGAACAGCCCAGAGGATCAGATTCAGAAGACGAGTCTGAATCTCGATTTTTTCATCGAAAAAAATCTGCCTGAACTGTTGCAACCGAGACTTAGAATTCTCCATAAAAACCCTCATCGCGCATTTCGTAATCAGCGTCTTCCCAAATCATTTCCAGCATCAAGTCTGCAATCTGCGGATCGAATTGTAGGCCGCGTCCCCTCTCGATTTCAGCACGGACCACCGCCTGAGGAAGCGCACTACGGTAGCTACGACGGGAAGTCATGGCATCATAGGCATCTGCGACAGCAATGATTCTTGCAATTTCAGGAATAGCATCACCCTTCAATCCGTCGGGATACCCCGTGCCATCATAACGTTCATGATGCCAGTGGGCGCCAATTTCCATATTGGGCATTTCAGAAATATTCTTCAGGATTTCCGCACCAATGGAAGGATGGGCCTTGATGACACCATACTCAGAATCAGTCAACCGACTGGTCTTGTTGATAATGGCATCGGGGATGCCGATCTTGCCGATATCATGAAGCATGGCAATAAAGTAAATCTCTTCCAGTTCAGAAGGAGTTTTACCCATACGTCTCCCAAGTTCACGGGAATACTTGGCCACGCGTCTTGAATGACCATTGGTATACTTATCCTTGGCGTCAATGGTACTGGCAAGAGTCGTAACCACCTGCAATGACAAGTTGGCCACCTTGCGACGACTATCGCTCAATTCCGCAGTACGCTTTTCCACTTCTTCCTGAAGGGAATCCTGCAAGCGCTTCAAATCGAGAATTCGGTTCAGTCGGTGCAACAGCACGTCCGCCACGAAAGGTTTCTGGATGTAGTCCAGGGCGCCAGCCTTGAACACCTGAATTTCGGTTTCACGATCGTTGTCCGCAGTCAAAAAGACAACCGGAAGTTTGTCACCGTCCGGCAGCAAACGGATCTGCTCCAGCAACTGGAAACCGTTCATTTCCGGCATATGCAAATCCAGCAGGGCCAGGGCAGGAGTAGAAGTCTTCAGATACTCAAGGGCAGCCTTACCCGAAGACACGCAAGACACATCGTAATAGCTCCCCAGCATACGCTGAGCAAAACGAAGGTTCATGTTGTCATCATCAACCACAAGAATGCACTGCCTAGAAGTTTCGCGGAAAACCTTGGAAATCTGTTCTACCAGGCTAACAGGCAAAATGGGCTTCTGTATAAAATCCAGGGCACCCAACGACTGGGCAATCCTCTTTCGTTCACCATCGATGGTACCCGTAAGAAAAACGACCTTTGTACTTCTAATCTTTTCTTCGGCCCTAATAAGCCTCAACGTATCCAGGCCATTCAGTCCCGGCATTTCAACATCAAGGAGAACAAGGTCCACCTGAGACCGACGCAATACATCGAGGCAAGATTCCCCTGAATTGGCTGTCAAGACCTCAAAGGAAAATCCTTTCAGGATCTGTTCAGTCATCTTCATGGATAGATGATCGTCGTCTACAACCAGGATTTTTTTCCCTCGCCCTTCCATATCGGCTCCTTCTACAGTCTTCCTTAACCTCAAACATCCATACAAGCAAAATATAAGATTTATGAATTATATTTTTGGGTTATGAATTTTAATGAAAACAAGTTGAGCAACCTTTTAGACGAAGCAAAGGCCCAGAGCATATTCAACAAGGCCGTCGCCGGGTTCATCCTCCCAGACGGGACAAGAAAAATCCTTCACTTGGGCACTCCGGAAGACACCGTTTTCGACATTGCAAGCCTGACCAAGGTATGCCCCACTTCAACGCTAGCGCTTTGCCACATTCTCGAAGGGCGGCTATCCCCCGAGACCAAGGTCATCGACTATATTCCGGAATTAAGGACAAACTATCGTGAAGAAATCCGGATATTCCACCTCTTGACCCACAGCCTGGATTACAGGGCCCCCATGAAAACCTTGCGGGAACTTCCGGCCGAAAAAATCCTGGAAGCCCTCTACAATTACCAGTTCCAGGCTCCACCGGGCGCAGACTTCAACTACGGCAATCCGGCAAGCGTCCTTCTGGGCATTATCCTGAGCCGCCTTACAGGTATGGATTTACAGCAACAGGGACGTCTAACCTTTTTTGATCCGTTAAAAATGAACCGCAGTGGCTGGGATCCGCTTACAAGGGACTTCAACAGAATTCCCAAGGAAGAAATCGCCCCTACAGAAATCTGCGCATTCAGGAACCGCGAAATCCAGGGAGAAATCCACGATGAAAGCGCCTGGGTATTGCGACAGCTCTTCCCTGTAGGGAGCGCCGGCATGTTCAGCTGCGTACCGGACCTGCTGAAGTTCGTCCAGATGGTTCTTAACGACGGCACCGACCCCGTCAGCGGCGAGCGGATCGCCCCGGCAGGCCTGCTGGAACTGGTCAGCACCAACGCCTTCGACACAGAAGGCCACCACACAAGCGCAGGTCCTGTCAACGCCTGTACCGCCCTAGGCTGGGAACTGAACTCTCCCAAGTTCATGGGAACGAAATGCTCTCCACGCACCTTCGGAAAGACGGGCTTTACAGGAGCAAGCATCGTCGCCGACCCCCACAAGGGTGCTGCCGTGGTCCTCCTCAGCAACTTCACCTATCCCCATCGCGAAGCCAACGCAGACCGCATCCACGCTTTCCGTGCCGCCCTGGCCGACGCCTTCTTCGAAGACATCGGCTAGCCGCCCCACAAGCCGCAGACAACCTCCATAGGTACAGCAAAAGCCCCGCAAGTCCTACCGGACCTACGGGGCTTTTTTCAATCTCTAGAGAAAGACCGCACTAAAGGCAATTACTTGCTGGCATTGCGCTTCATCATCTCGCGGCGCTGTTCTTCAGCCAACAGGCGAGCCATTTCAAGACGGCTATCTTCCTTTTCCTTCTTCTTGGTCTCTTCCTTACAGTTTACGCACTTGGTAGCAGTAGGAACAGCCATCAGACGGGCCTTGGGAATCAGCTGGCCACAAACCTTACAGATGCCGAACGTACCCTTCTTAATACGCTTCAGGGCTTCTTCCAGGTACACCAGGTACTTGCCTTCGCGGGCAGCCAATTCGAAGTTTGTTTCGAGAGCGTTGTAGTCGGTAGCAAGGTCTGCACTATTGGATTCGCCACCGTCACCAGCCTGGACCTGGCTCTTGAAAGTCTCCGCCTTTTCGGACTCGCTCTGTGCGGTCACGATTTCGCGGCGTTTTTCAATCAGCATATCTTCAAAGAACTTGAGATCAGCGTCGCTCATTTTTACAGGTTTCTTTTCAGCCATGGTAAACTCCTTGGTTGTGAATTACTCTATCAATAGAGTGATAAATAACTTTTTTTTTACAAAATAGTTTGTTTCTACTAAAAAAAATTAGAAAATGTCCACATTAAGCTTGACACCGTTCTTTTTTATATCGGAAAGCAGGGCATCTATGTCAACTGTCAGCTTTTCTATGCTCTTGCCGAATGCGCCATCCTGATCTAAAATCAGACCAGCCGTGTTGTCATCCTTGGACAATTTTATCAAAAGGTTAGCGCTCTGGTCCTTCATGTCCTTCAACTTAAGAAGCAAGGCGTCTACTCGGCCCAGCAGTTCCTCCACCTGGCCTACCTTGGAGCCACCCTGCACCACAACGCCGTCAAGCGCCTCCTTCACCTTGTTCAAGTCTTCATCCAGCTTGTCGAAGATGGCTTCCGCATCGGACTTCCAGGCCTTGACGTCCTTCTCGGCCACACTGATTACGTTCTTGCCCTTCTTGATAACCCTTTCGGTCCTCTTGCCGATGTCACCCTGAAAAACGGAATCCACGAACATGCGCAGGGCGTCCTTGATTTCAGCGACGTCATCCAGCATTCCCACCAGTTTGAGGCCCACACCCGACGTACCCTCATCATAGTGCCCCTTCAAGGTATCACCATCATGGATCAGGCGGGAATCATCCCCGGTTAGAACGCACATTTCACGTTCGCCCATCAAGCCAGAGTTAATCAACCTGAACTCGGAATTGACAGGAATCTTGGTGGTTGCATAGACCCGCGCCGTCACAAACACAGCATCCTCGGTCAACTCCACCTTGGTAATCTCGCCGGCACCGATACCGCGAACCTTCACCGGGTTCCCCGGCGACAGCGTACCGATAGCATCGTAACGCACCACGAAAGAGTAACGGGCATGGTAGGGGCTAGACGGGTGATAGTAATACCAGGCGCCAGCACATGCCAGCACCAGTATCACGAACACGATGGAGGGAATGATGTTTTCCCTGACAAGCCTCACGAATCTATTCATAGTATGACCAGTTCTCCGGGTCAAAATCTAGCAAATCCTCAACGTATTCGCCCTTGGCCTTGGCCTTGATCTTTTGCATGAGGGCTTCGTTAAAGTCTTCCGCCACATTGTGCCCGTTCATCTTCATCAAGGTGTTCATGGCAATGACTTCGGAAATCACCGTCAGGTTCTTGCCAGGCGCCACCGGAATGACGATCTTCGGGATGTTCACGCCCATGATGGTTTCCTGCTGCTCGTTGAGGCCAGTACGGTCATAACCGCCTTCCTGGCGCCACTGCTGCAATTCCACGATGGTTTCGATCTTCTTGGTCTTACGGATTGCGTGAATACCGAACATAGACTTGATATCCAGAATGCCAACACCGCGGATTTCCATATGATGCTTGATCAGGGGATCCGGTCGGCCGATAATGGAACGGCCCACATGACTGATATGGACTACGTCATCGGCAACCATGCGGTGACCGCTTTCTACCAGGTCCAGCACGCATTCAGACTTACCTACGTTACTGTCCCCCACGAACAGCATACCGATACCGTACACGTCCACAAGGCTTCCGTGAATCACGGCGTGAGGTGCAAAAAATTCTTCAAGAATACGCTGAGACAGCTTGATGAATTCGTAGGTATGGAGCGTCGTAGAGAACAGAGGTATTCCCAGGCGTTCACACATGGCCTTCAGTTCCGGATGAGGCATCTGGGCATGCGTCACCACCCACATGGGAGCCTTGAAATCCTTCAGGCCTTCAAAAACCTTGGCACGACCTTCAGAACCGATTGATTCCAGATAGTTCCATTCAGTATGTCCAACGACCTGAATCTGCTGGGAACTATAAACCGCCGTGTAGCCTGCCATGGCGAGGCCGGGTCTGTGAATACCACTTTCCGCAATGGGAGCGTCCATAAAACTTTCGGCAGTGTGGCAGGCCATCTGCAGGTCCTTGCCGTACCGACAAAAAAAGTCCCGCACCAGGAAGCGTTCCCGATGCAGGATCTTGATATCTTTCAGTCTTGATTCAGCCATAGACTAAAATTATACAATTTTAGCGCGGCTGTATTTAGACGACGTCAGACATAGGCTGTGCACGATGGTCATTCTGCTTGTCGTTCGCCTTCTTCAGCTGGACCTTGACACGTTCGAGGGTTACATCCACGGCCTTGCCCATATTTTCTTCGTCGGCAGAGGCTACAACCTGGGAGCCAACAATGTTCACGGTGATTTCGCAATGACGGCGATTTTCAACTTCGTGATCAAGGACGACGGAGGCGCTTGTGATATTCGGGTAGAAGCGAGCTAACTTGTCCATTTCTTCCTGAATACGATCCTGGAGACCTGCAGATGCGTTAAAGTGGCGAGCAGAAAACTGAATATCCATAGTAAAAACCTCCGTAGAAAAAAGTGAATATCTGCGAGGCGAAGCGCCTCACGTTTAGGTATATACATCTTTTTACTTCAGAAAACCAATAGGAGCCGTCATTTTTGTATAAAAGAAATGTTCCAACTTGGAATAATGGGGGTGCAGGCCCATTGAATTTACTTTAAGATCTTGCGCTGACTTGCCGTAAGAATCTTCAGGGAATTTTCACGGTACTTCGCAACGGTACGGCGAGCCACCTTCATTCCCATTTCCGCAAGTTTGTCGGAGATAGCCTGGTCAGAAAGAGGCTTTCGCTTGTCTTCCTCATCGATCATCTTCTTCATGGCGTCAAGAACCTGGGCCGAACCGAGAATTTCCTCTTCGGCTCCGGAACTGGATTCGGCACTCCCTGCAGAGGGCTTCTGCTTGATACCCGAAGTAAAGAAACGCTTCAGTTCATAAACACCGTAAGGGGTATCCACAAACTTTCCGTTAGTCACTCGATTCACGGTACTCACATCGCGCTTTACGTCGTCTGCAATATCCTGCAGCACCATGGGCTTCAAAAAGGCAGGGCCCTTAGAGAAGAACTCCTTCTGACGTTTAAGGATAGCCTGCATGACCAGTTCCATGGTAGAGTAGCGGTTATCTACCGCCTTCATGAATTCCATGGCCTTGTTCAGGTGGGTCTTCACATAGTCACGGTCAGACTTGGAGGCATTCTTGTCGTCGATAATGGCCTTGTAGGTCTGATTGATGCGAAGGCGTTTCTGCATGGGGGAACGGACCGCTTCCGCAGAGAACTTTCCGCGTTTTTCAATAATTTTAAGATCGGCGGATACCGTCTGGATGCGTGCGTTAGACAGAGAGAATCCCGGATGGGGATTCAGCCTTGCAAAGCTGGCAATAGCCTTCTGCACAGATTCCGTCGGTTCGCCAAGGGCCTTTCCAATCTTGGCGTAGCGAAGTTCCAGAAGGTCTTCATAGCAGTTTTCAAGAATCTTGATGGCCAGGGGAGAAAAGTTGGGAATGCCGTAAGCCTGAATCAAGAAACACTCGCGCTGGTCGCGGGCACCGATTCCACGAGGATTGAAACCCTGCAGCACATGCAAGGCCTCTTGCACCGGAAGGGAACATTCTTCCAGCTTCTTCTCGCCACGAATCATGGTTTCAATTTCATTGATAAATTCATCGTCAGAAATATTGATGGGGGCGTTTTCCTGTTCGCCCACCTGCAAGAAACCATCTTCATTCACGGAATCGATCAGGTATTCAACCAGTGAACGGAATCGCTTTTCAGAACAGTTATTTTTTGCCAGTTCTTCCAGCTGGTCGCGAGTTCCAGACCAAAGCATCAGCTGGTCGCGAAGTTGTTCCTGAAGGCTCTTGCCGTTATCCTTGATGGGGCGGTCCCATTCGTCATCGGCTTCAGCATTACCCGCATTCAAGTCCTTGAAGGGTGCGTCATCGGAACCGGTTCCGTCAGAAAAAAGCTGTTCGTAATTCACATCGCCATCGGAACCATCCAAAAGTCCGCGATCCACCAGGGCGCTATCATCCAGAGAGCCGCTTTCACGATCGTCGGCATCGCCATAGGCGTCATTGTCAGCAGAGGATTCGCCAGAACGTTCCGCCCCGGATTCCGAGAGTTCATCATCGCGAACTTCACGTTCCTCGTCAGGCATGGAATCATCCAGTTCCAGAAGGGGATTGCTTTCCAGCTCATCCTTGATGGCGGTTTCCAGTTCCAGGGACGTTTTCTGAAGGATATTGATGGACTGCAACAACTGGGGCGAAAGGGTCTGCTCCAGTCGCTGACTCGTGCCTAAGTTCATTCCTAAATCCATAAAACCGTCCTTAAAACTTTCAATAATTTTTATTTATAAAATTTGCATTTCCTATATGCAAACCCAATTAATCCAATCTAAAGCTATCGCCGAGGTAAATACGTCTTGCCTCGGGGTCGTTCGCCAAATATTCAGAGGAGCCTTCCGTAAGAACCTGGCTCTTGTACATAATGTAGGCCCGGTCCGTAATGGAAAGGGTTTCACGCACGTTATGGTCTGTAATGAGGACTCCCATACCGCGGTCCTTCAACCCGGAGATGATGCCCTGGATATCGGCCACGGCAATGGGGTCGATACCGGCAAAAGGTTCATCCAGCAGAAGGAAGCTGGGGTCGCTGGCCAAAGCACGCGCGATTTCAAGACGGCGACGTTCGCCACCGGAACAGCTCATAGACTTGGTCTTGCGAATGTGGGTAATCTTGAATTCTTCCAGGAGCTGCTCCAGACGAACCTTGCGTTCACGGCGCTTCATGTCCTGAGTTTCAAGAATGGCCATAATGTTATCTTCTACGCTAAGCTTGCGGAAGATGGAAGCTTCCTGAGGAAGATAACCGATGCCAAGTCGTGCGCGCTTGTACATGGGCTTGTCAGTCATCTCGATATCATCAAGAAAGATATGTCCAGACTCAGGGCGGACCATTCCCACGATCATGTAGAAAGACGTGGTCTTGCCGGCACCATTGGGGCCAAGAAGGCCGACAATCTCACCCTGCGACACACGGATAGAAACATCGCTTACGACCTGACGGCCACCATAAACCTTTCGCAGGTGTTCTGTGCGTATGGTACTGACAAGGTTCTTCACTTTTTTTCCTCTACATGCTTAGAATTTACATTCACCGCGGATGAATCCGATGGAGTTTTTTCTGATTTTTTTCTGGACCGATTCCTGTCCAACAAAGCCTTCTTGAAAGCCGACGGCTTTTTCGCGGGTTGCTCTTCCCGCTCCTTACTATCGATAGAAGCACCGGCTTCTGTCAACGAATCCGCCTTATTTTCTTTTTTTAATGAATCCACCTTCGCCAGGGAATCCTTCAGGGCAAGTTCCTTGTTACGGCGTTCCTTTTCCAGGTCAACATAACGGCCGCTGGCCATAGTGGAATTACCTAGAAGCTTCAGGGACTTTACTGCATTCTTCTGGGCGTCAAACAAGATATGGATGGTATCGCCCGATGCCTCATTCTTGCCGGACACGGAACGATCCTTCTTGATGTAGAAATAGGTACTCTGGGCCTTGCCGGAGACCACGGCCTTGTCCATCTTGCCCTTGTTAAAATACATGTCAAGGCGGTCGCCGTCCATCAAGTTTCTGTAATCCTGCAGGTCCGTCTCGTAAAAGAAACCGCGGGCGTTCAAGTTCACATAGAGGCGTTCGATCTTGTTTCCGCTGAATTCTGCAAAGAGGGTATCGCCAAAGGCTTCCGTCACGCTACCCGGAGCATTCCTCTTCGGTTCTTCCTGCTGGATGCCGTGGGCATTACGAATCACCAGCGCAGACTTCAGGGAGTTGCCGGTAGAATCCAGCACCAGGAAAATGGAGTCGCCCGTCAGGTGATAATTCTTCAGGTCGCAAGTCGGGTTGCCTTTCATCGAAAGCCAGTTATTCTTGCGGTCAAAATATCCCGTATCGCAAGTCACCACCATGTCGTTCTGGGTCAGCTTTACATGATTGAAAGCCTCGGCGTAATCGTCCTTCTTGCTGTAATTCATATTGTCAGCAGAAATGGCCACGTCCTTCTGGGTAATGGTCACATCGCCGCGGGCTTCCGCATAGCCATCTTTCTTGTTGTACACAATTCGCCTGGCCACAATCTTTACGGTATCCTCGCCGCCGGACTTGTTCTTCTCGAACTGGCGGAGCACCGGCTTTGTAGGCATGGTCAGGATTTCCTTTTCCTTATCATACTCCAGGTACTCGCCGGTAAAGTAGTAGGTATGGGCGGAATCACCAGCATGGACATCGCCGGTAGCGGTGGCGAGGCCACGTTTCTTCTGGTACACACCGTTGCGGGCATCGATATAACCCGAGGGGTGGGTAAACAGGAAGCCGCCATCACATTGGACCACTTCACCATCCTTATTCCAGATGGCGCGCTGGGTCTTGAACTGCACACTATCGTGAAGGAACTGCACACGGCCATGCAGCAAGAGAGTTCCGCGCTTGCGGGCCACCGCAAGACTGTCTGCATGCTTCATGATAATAGGCGAAGACTGCGCCACCGCCTCGCCCGAAAACAAGATCAGAATCGCAAACGCCAGGAACAGACCAAACTTGAAAGAACCAATGTATCGAGACATCTTCTAGTCCTTCGCCTCGTCTTTCTTCGTAAGGGTGCGCTTCCAGGATTTCTTAGGTCCAGGTTTTTTCTTGGCGCTGTCAGCCGGAGCCTGCGACGCAGAAGATTGCGGCACCCGTGTTCCAGAAGATGAAACCACGCGGACAGAACCAGCAGTCGGTCTAGCCCTCTGCAAACTATCGCGGGTCTCGATTTCGGAAGCCTGGTTCTTGTCCTCTTCCTTCAGGCGTTTAGCCGCATCCTGGAAAATGCCGGTCACGTCAGAAAGAATCCGCCAGTTGTCCATATGGGCGTCACTTTCAAAACCCTTGCCCTGAAGCACGTCGCCGTCTTCGCTAACCACACGAACATAACTGTCAGTCTTTACCAGGTTGTCCTTCTTGTTCCACAGGAGGGAATCGGAGCGGACCGAAGCCCCCTTGGGCGTCAGGGCATAAACGTGGCCATAGGCATACACATAGGTAAACTTCATATCCAGGCGGCCGGAATCGGCACGCAGGAACGCGGTACGTTCTCCCAGGGAATCGTAAATGTCCACCAGGACCGGCTTCACAAAGACAAGGTCCTTGTCGCCCCAACGTTCCAGATAGGCCGTCTTCAGTTTCCAGGCCTGCACACCCTTGTCGTAACTATCCAGAAGGGTGGTGTCGGTAAAAAGCATTTCCGGACGTTCCACCTGGATCCAGGGCTTTTCTTCTTCGATTTCCTCGCAACCGCACAGGAACAAAACGACCCACACCGGAACGAGAGCCAATCTCAAAAAAAATCTATGTCGCAAAATTCGTGCCACAATCAAAATTTAAAAATAAAGGAATGACTGAATCGCGCCAACATGGCCATAAAACAGCAAAAAAGGGCCCGCGACCGAGGGACGCAGGCTCCTGTTCTTTTTACAGTATTTGTACGGAACAAAAACCAGTCTGACTTACTTGGACTTGGCTTCTTCCAATTCCTCTTCCAGTTTCCTGTTTACACCGTCCTGCTTCTCGCAGATGTTCTTCAGGTTGCCGATTTCCACGTCCATCTTGGCCACCTGATCCTTCAGGTCTTCGCACTGGGCGGCATAGGTCTGTTCGGATTCGATGCGGCTGTTCAGTTCCTTGCGGAGGGAATCCACGGAGCAGCGGAGGGTTTCCACGGCGTTTTCAGCATCCTTCAGGGCGGGATTTTCTGCGTTTCCTTCACAACAGCAAGACGACTTCAGCTTCTTGGAAACAGCAAGGGCGGCAGCAGCGCCAAGGGCAAGACCGGCAAAAAAACTAGATGCTTTCATAGAGGACTCCTTAAAAAAATATTTACAACGGATATAATATCTCTTAAGAAAATGTAAAAGTCAATAGAAAACGCCCATTTTATGGGAAAATGTGATAAAATACCGCATACAATAAAACAAAAACCCCGAGTCTTGCGACTCGGGGTCTTTGCAGCGGGAAGAGCGAGATTCGAACTCGCGATAGGATTAAGTCCTATACGTCCTTAGCAGGGACGCGCCTTCGGCCAGCTCGGCCATCTTCCCATCTTGGGGGCACAAATTATACTTTATTTCTAACGCTTTTTCAAGGGGATTTCCCAAAATTTCTAACTTTTTTATATGCGTTTTCTAAAAAAGTTGTTGAAAATTGTGGCAGCATTTGCCCTGGTGGGCCTCATTTGCTGCATTCCCGTCTACATCCTGGTCTTTAAGGTGTTACCCGATAAGGATCCCGACAACCAGTTCAACAGGGAATCCATATTGCAGGTCCTTTCTGGCGAGACCCGCGTCTATTACAATGACGGCAACACCTTGCTAGGAGCCTTCTTTGACGCCAACCACCGTATCTATGTACCCTACGGCGACATCCCCTCCAATATCGTAAACGCCCTGGTGGCCGCCGAAGACGCCGGCTACTGGAACCACAACGGCTTCAGCATTTACGGTTTCACCCGCGCCATGGCATCAAACATCAAGGCAGGCCACATGCGTCAGGGCGGTTCCACCTTGACCCAGCAGACCGTCAAGAACATTTTCGGCCGCGAGGAACGCAGCATCAAGGAAAAGGGCAAGGAACTGATCAACGCCCTCCGCATGGAACGCCATTTCAGCAAGCAGGACATTCTTGAATTCTACCTGAACCAGTTCCACGTTTCCGGTACCGGTAAGGGTGTAGCCATCGCCGCCCAGTATTTCTTCAACAAGGAACTGAAGGAACTGAGCCTCGCCGAATGCGCCTTCATTGCAGGTTCCGTAAAGGGGCCCTTCAACTACGACCCGTTCATCCAGCGTAGCGCCGAACGCCGCGAAAAGGCAATCAAGCGTGGCGAGGAACGTCTGCGTTACGTACTTGGCCGCATGGTCGACGAAAAGTACATCTCCGAAGAAGAAATGGCCGAAGCCCTGGAAACGCCGCTGCAGTTCAACCACGGCAACTTCCGCTTCTCTGTCAGCACCATCCTGGAACGCATCGAGGAAAAGCTGGACGGAGACTTCTTCAAGGCTGAATTCGAAAAGCATGGCATCGAAGACTGGCGCAAGGCTCAGCTGACCATCATCTCGACCCTCGACGAAAGATCCCAGGATGCCGCCAAGCGCGCCCTGCAGACAAATATCAGCGGACTCCAGATGCAGTTGGGCGGTTTCGTACTTCCCAAGTCCCAGTTCGCCAACAAGGCCCAGAGCGCCCGCCGCGGCGACTACCTCTACGGCGCCGTCGACAGCGTATTCGTGGATTCCACCGGCAAGCTGAAATCCCTCACCTTAAGTTTCGGCCAGCTTAAAGGTATCGTCACCGAAAAGGCCATCAAGGATTTCGCCGTACAGATCAGCGGTGACGCCCGCAAGCCCGGCGACGTGAACAAGGCTCTGGCACCCCAGTTGAAGAAGGGGGCCATCCTCCTGGTCAGCATTCTGGACGTAGAAAAAATCAACGGTTACGTTCCCTGCAAGATCGAGACGGAACCTGTATTGCAGGGCGGCCTCTTCGCCATTAAGAACGGCCAGGTAGTCGCAACCCAGGGTGGTTTCCACAACACCGGATTCGACAGAAGTTTCAAGGCATTGCGTCAGCTGGGCTCCAGCTGGAAACCCCTGCTCTACGCATTGGCTCTCAAGTACAACTACAATTACCTGGACCCGCTTGAAAACGACTTCAACGTATTCCAGTTCACGAACCAGTTCTACTTCCCTCGCCCCGACCACAAGAACAAGGGCGACATCGTAAGCATCGCCTGGGCCACCACCCGTTCCGAAAATATCGCCAGCATCTGGCTGCTGGAACACCTGCTGGACAAACTCAGCCCCGAAGAATTTGACGCCGTCGCCAAGGAAAACGACTACGCCCGATTCGACAACGAAGAACGCAAGGCCTACTTTGAAAGACTCCGCGACAAGTTCGGTCTAACCTTGAAGGAAGAAGTAAAGAAGGAAATCGAATTTACCAAGGCCAAGTTCGCCCTCATCGAACGTTACAAGGGTGAAGGCAAGGACGCCAAGGCCAGGGCCGTCATCAACCTGCGCTACGGCACCCACAACGACATCGCCATGAAGCAGTCCAAGAAGGATGCCCAGACCGTCAAGTTCATCCAGCACAACTACAAGAGCTATTATGAAAAGCTCCGTGCCCGCGAGGCCCTGGAACTGGATCCGGATATGGCAGCCCAGCTTCCGCCTCTGGAATCCGTGGAGCTGTTCCCCGACTTTACTCTGGCCGACATGAAGCGTCTGACCACCATGATCGAACCCGTCGATGGCGAAGCCGATTACCTGGATGCAGACCACATCCGTTTCTGGCCCGACTACAGACGTTCCCTGGCCATGGCCGACTACGCACGCTTCGCCAAGGAAATCGGCATCCACCAGAAGTTGCAGAAAGTGTTCAGCATGCCCCTGGGCGTAAACGAAATTACCCTGTCAGAAATTTCTACCGCATACCAGACCCTGCTTACCGGCAAGATCTACAAGAGCCTGGATGGCGACTGGACCGACCCCAGCTTTATCAAGGAAATCAAGAATCGTGACGGCACCACCATCTTCAAGAACAAGATGGAATCCAAGACAATCCTCGACGACAACATTACAACCCAGATGGCCGTAATGCTCCACTCCGTATTCAGCAACGGTACAGCACGCAGCCAGTATAACGCCATTACGGTTACTTCCCCCGATAGCACCGTCAGCCTGCGCTACCCTGCATTGGGCAAGACCGGTACTACAAACGACTACAGAAACGTGGCCTTCATGGGCGCGATACCCACCTACAGCGGCGAAAAGAACGGAGCCACTTTGGACTCTGTCGTGGCCATCGGTAGCTACGTGGGCTTCGACAACAACAAACCTCTTAAGTCTGGACGTACCCGCATTGCAGGTGCCTCTGGCGGTCTCCCCCAGTGGGCAGCCTTCGCCAAGGAAGAAATTGAAATCATGGGCACTCCCAAGAAGGTGGACTTCCTGGATATTTCTGTTCTGGCCGCAGGCGAAGTCCCGCTGCAGCTAGGCAATGAACGAGGCGAACTTGTAGTAGATCCCATGACCGGTATGACTCTTGCCGGGGCCAGCGCCGAAGCAGGACGCCCTCTCCCCTGGATCGACATTCCGGGCTACACTCCTCCGCAAGTGCAGGAAATGGCCGCGGAATCTGCAGCAGAATCCGGCATCATGGTTAGCTTACCCATGCCCGCTGCAGAACAGCCCGAAGCCTCCACCGCCCCAGCAGAGGTCGCAGCATCGGATTCCACAAGCGCACAGGCTCCCGCAACAGAAGCAACTGCAGCAGCGGAACCCGCACCTCACGCACCGTCTGTTACACCGGCACCGGCCGCAGCCGCCATGCCCAAGGATGATGACTGGGATCTGCCCGAAGGATTCAATGGCAACAACGCATTTGTTCCTATCGAGGCCGAATAAGTTTTTAGCCCTTTGAAAAAGTTCAGGACGATTTTAAAACAAAGGATCTTTGTATGAATTTCAGTTCTCGTATTTTTTTAAGTACCGCAGGAATCGCAGCAATGGGACTTTCCCTTTCTGCATGTACAGGAGCCCCCGCCCCCTGCACCGAGCCTGAAAACACAGAACAGCAATCCTCTCAAGGAGCACAGCAGGCAGCACCCGAGCAAGTTCAGGAGCAGTCCTCCTCTGCGATTTCTGAATCTAAACCTCAGCAAACCGCAGCACCCTCCTCCAGTTCAGCAGTCCCTAAGAACGAACTTGTTTCCCAGTCTGCGGAACCCGCCCAGCAGTCCTCATCCTCTATGGCCTCCGCCCAGGAAAAGGTCTCGGAAAATGAACCCATGGCCCTTACGGTCATCGACCCCTACACGGCGTTCCCCGCCATGGCAAACGAAGTTTTCGAATACGCCGATAGTTTGTACAAACAGGGTAAGGTCGACGACGCTGTAAAATATCTCCAGCGTTTCCGCGTCATCAAGCCCCTGTGGAATCAATGGGAAAATCAGGCCGACTCCATGCTGGCCGAATTCGGAAAGACCAATGCGGAACGCGCAAAGCAGTTCGAGCCGCTGGTCCTTGAAATTCAGAACATGAACCGCGCCCGTTCCAACTACAGTCTGGTGGCCGAAGCCGCCGATAACCTCATCGCGCTGGTTCCCGGCGATTCCCTGACCAACTTCGCCAACCAGCAAAAACAGATCGCCTACAACAACACCCTGGACAAGGCCCGCAAGGAAAAATCCGAAATCCTCAAGTTGGCAAACGACCAGGCAAAGTTCACCGAAGCAGAACAGAAAGCCTTGGAATTCCAGATGCGTTATCGCGACTTCGAAGACCCACTTAAGATCCAGGCCATGATCGACGACATCCGCAACATGTCCGCCAACAACGACGCCGAAGCCGCCGCCTACTGGCAGAAGAACGATCCCGCCGAAGCACTTGCCAAGGCAAAGGACCTAGTGGAAAAAAGCAAGTTCGCCGAAGCCAAGGAACTTCTGAACAAGCTCAAGTCCAGCCCCCTCCGCAAGGAAGCCATCGAGGAATACAACAAGCTGGCCGACGCCTACTGCAACGCCCAGCGCAAGACCACAAGCCAGCTCTTCGGCAAGGCCCAAAAACAGAAGGACGCCGCAAAGAAGGCCGCCCTCCTGAACGAAGCCATCGCCTCCCTGGATAAATGTCTGGCGGAATATCCCGACAACTCCCAGAAGCAAAAGGTGATCGACAACAGGAACTTCCTGCAGAAGGAACTGAGCAAGTAAATGACCGCAGCATCCGCAGATTGGTGGCAGTACGGCCAGTATCCCGCTTTCTTTATCCTGGGCGCTGTCGTCAGCCTCATCAATAGCATCGCCGGCGGCGGAAGTTCCCTCAGCCTTCCCATCATGATCTTTCTGGGAATGCCCCCGACCGTGGCCAACGGCACCAACCGCATCGGCCTCATCATCGGAAACCTGAGCAGCGTCCACAACCTGGCAAAACACGGCTACCTGAACAAGAAACTCTTCAAGCAGCTATTCTGGCCCTCCCTGGTGGGAGCCCTCCTTGGCGTAGGATTTCTCGCAAACATCGGCGACAAGGTATTCCAGGCCATTATCGCCGGAGCCATCTGCCTGGTAGTCATCATGAGCCACACCCGCAAAGACCTGTTCGGAAAGCCCCCTGCAAACCCGCCCGAAAAATTGACCCTGGGCGGAGCCATCGGGTTCGCCCTGGTTTCAGTCTACGGATGTATCGTGCAGATTGGCGTTGGATTCGTGCAGATCTTTAGCCTCACCCGCTACACCGGTCTAGACCCCATCCACGTAAACGCCCTCAAGAACTGCCTCACAACCGTATTCCTGGTGGTCAGCACCGCGGTTCTCGCATTCACCGGAAAAGTGAACTGGCCCATCGCCATCGTCATGTCAGCCGGCGCCTGGTGTGGCGGTTATTTCGGCAGCGCCCTCCAGCGCAAGAAAGGCAACAAGTTCATCCAGAATTTTATCAGCGTCTGCAGCCTGGTCATGGCAGCCTACCTGGTGGTGGACCTGGTCCTTCAGTAAATCAGATTTCGCAGGAATCAAGATTCTTTTTTGGGGGATAAGCGGGCGTTTTACCGCAAACCTGGAACCCCTCCGGGGTTTTAAAAGCTGGTCGAGACTTCCCTTCAGAACCGCTTCCAGAGTCTTGTCTCCGGCAGCAAGAACTTCCTTGTCGGATCGTTTCAGCTTCTTGATTCGAGCCTCTAACCGCAAGGCATGCTCCTTGGATTCCAGCTCAAAAGTTCGCAGAATGCACTCCGGCGGAAAAGCCTTGGTAAAGCGAGCCCCCTTGCCAGTCAGATGCTGCTGAAAACGGGCCTCCACATCCACGGCATAACCCGTGTAGATGCGATTCCCCTTACAACGAAGCATGTATACAAAATGCGGCATTATTAAAAAAGGGCGGTTACCCGCCCGATTATATCTTAGTGGTGACCGTGTCCTTCAGGTTCATCCTTGCTCGGCTTAGAAACCAAGCTCATATAGATGGTACCCAGGATGGCGGCACTGAAGCTTCCCAGCAGAATGCCCAGCTTTGCGGAATCCTGACGATCGCCAACATCGAAGGCGAGACTTGCCACGAACAGAGCCATGGTAAAGCCGATACCGGCCAACATGCCACCGCCCCACAGAGCCTTCCAGCTGTAGCTCGGACGCTTTGAAATACCGATCTTCACAGAGAGGAAGCTGAACAGGAAAATGCCGATAGGCTTACCGAATACCAGAGCCAGGGCAACAGCGCCCATCACAGGAACTTCCACACCGCCAAGCTTGATTTCGACACCGGCATTGGCCAAGGCGAACAGCGGCATAATGAAGAAGTTGACCCAGGGAGCCAAAGTCTTGTAGAGGCGTTCCTGCATAGAAATACTTTCCTTGGCGCCCTGCTTCAGCAGGCTGAACACGCGATATTTCTCTTCGCTGTCGGTAGCTTCGCCAGAAAGAACGTGACCCACATTATTTGCAAACAGGCCCATCTTGCCGCCGGCAATCACAGCCCTGGCCGGAACGGAAAGACCAAGCAGCACACCCGAAATAGTGGGATGCACGCCGCTCTTTACGAAGAAGGCCCACACAGCTACGCCGATTACGCCATGGAGCAGCAAGTTGCGAACACCCAGACGGAACAGCACATTGATCAAGACCAGCAAGGCAACGCCAGTACCCAGAGCGGCAAAGCTGATACCGTCACCGCTGGGGTAGCCAATGGCAATCACGAGAATGGCACCGATATCGTCGGCGATAGCCAAAGTCAAAATCATCACGCGGAGAGCATGGGGCACCTTCTTGCCAAGGATAGCCATACAGCCAACCACGAAAGCGATATCCGTTGCCGTGGGAATACCCCAACCACGAGTCGCGTCCGTACCTGTCAGACCGTTTACAGCCAAGTAAATCAAAGCCGGGAAAAGCATACCGCCGGCAGCCGCGAGAATCGGAAGACTTGCAGCCTTCGGATCGCGAAGTTCGCCGTAAGTCATCTCGCCCTTCACCTCGAGACCCACGTTAAAGAAGAAGATGGTCATCAAGGCATCATTGATCAGCCAATGCAAATCAGCAGTACCAAGCCAGCTACCGATAGTCACGGCAAAAGGCATGTGCCATACATGATGATAGGACTCAGGGCTGAGATTAGCCCACAGCAAAGCTGCAATGGTCATAATGATAAGAACGATACCGCCAGTAGTCTCCACCTTCATGAGACGTTCAATGGGGGTAAGGATCTTGCGGACCGGAGTTTCCGGGAAAAGTTCTTCGATGCGATCGCTGCTAGTCACTTTTGCGGACATACACACCTATGGTTGATTGTTTTTGTTTTTTCAGCCCTTGCACATTAAAGATAATCAAAATTTTTTTTTAGTCTACGCAATTCGCCACCGAATTCACCCTAAAGACCACCATCTCAAAATGTGCCATAACGCACTAAAAGTTTTATAATATAAATCACCATTTCGTAAGTAAATTATATTAAACTTGAAAAATTCTTGCGGATATTGTCAAATGAAAGAAAGAATGAAGAAACACCCCCTTCTGACCAAGGTCGTTATCGCCCTACTCTGTGGACTTACCTTCTATTTGTTAGGTTTCCCCTGCCGAATATTCCTCAAGATTTCGGATACGACGGAAGTCCGCCTGGTTGCAGCCCTCCCCATGCTGTTTTCCATGACCTTCGGTCTCCCCGGAGCCCTGGGCTGCGCATTCGCAAACCTCTTCTCCGACATCCAGTCAGGATACTCCGCCGCCGTCTTCATACCGGGATTCCTCATCCAGATTATCTACGGGTACATTCCCGCCAAAGTTTGGCATTACCTCCGCCGCAATAACATCAACAAGTTCCGACTGAACCGAGTCCACAAAGTCGTAGAATACCTCATCATATCCACGGCAGACGCCCTCCTTGTGGCGTTCCTTATCTGTCTGCTATTAAAGTGTGTCGGCCTCCCGTCGAATTTTATCCTGGGCGAAAATATCTTCTTCAACAACTTGCTGGCGATGATCGTAATGGGCATCCCCTACCTAAGCCTATCCTCCGTCGTGTTCCAGTATAAGTACCACCGCGCTTCCCCCAGGAATACCATCCTCTCGTTCTCCCTTAACGAAAAATTCCTGCTGTTCATACTCCTGCTGAGCATCCTCATTTCTATCTGCTCCGGTATCGCCGCCTATAACGTGTTCCACTATAGGTACAACCTCAGCAATCTGGACCTATGGAACAAGGTCTACTACAGTGTCGTCATTACCTTGAACATCCTCATTTGGGGAAGCCTTATCCATCTGCGGTTTATCGAAAGCACCGTTATCAAGCCCATCGAAAAGATGAGTGAAATCGCCATGATATTCAGCCACGATTCAACCATGGAAAAGAAGCTGGAGGAAATCTCCAACAAGTGCGAAAAGTACCTGAAGTATACCACCGAAATCGGCGCCCTTTCCCGCTCCTACGTAGACATGTCCCGCAAGATCGATGACTACCTGAACCACATTATGGCAATGACGGCGGAAAAGCAGAAAGAACATACGGCCCTTGAAATTGCGACAGCCATCCAGCTGGCGGCCCTCCCCAAGCCCCTCCACTCCAAACGATTTGAAAACTACGCCATGATGGACCCCGCCCTAGAAGTTGGCGGTGACTTCTATGACTTCTTCTTTATCGACGAAGACCACATCGCCCTCTGTATCGCCGACGTATCCGGCAAGGGCATCCCCGCAGCATTATTCATGATGGTCAGCAAGATTATCCTGCGCCACAACCTGATGAACGGCTACTCTCCAGCCGAGGCCCTGGTACGAACCAACCAGGAAATCTGCGAAAACAATACCGTCGACATGTTCGTCTCCATCCTCTGCGGCGTTCTGGACCTAAAGACAAACGTCCTCACCTTCTGCAATGCGGGCCACGAAAAGCCGGCACTCCTGAAGAAGGGCAAAGAATTCTACCTGGCCCAAATCAAGAGCTTCTTTGTAGTCGGCGGCATGCCTGGCATCAAGTACCAGAACTTCGAATTGCAAATGGAACCCGGTGACATCATGTTCACCTACACCGACGGCATTCCCGAAGCCATGAACGAAAACAACGAGGAATTCGGCAACGATCGAATGCTGGCCGCACTGAATGCCTCCAAGGACAAGCCCCTGGAACAACTCTGTAAGGACGTTCGCGAGGCCGTCAGGACCCATGCCGGCAAGGCTCCCCAGTTTGACGACATTACCATGGTGGCATTCCGAATTAATGAAGGAACCTAGGTATAATCGCAAACAGAAAAATCTAACCCATAGAAAAAGCCTCGGACCAAGTCCGAGGCCTTCTTCAAATCGCTTACATTAAACCGTATCGATTCAGACTAGAACTGCTGAGGCGGCCAACGGGGATTCTTGGAGCTCATGTCGATCTTGTAGAAGTCGCGTTCGAAGCGTCCATCGTCCATGCCGTAAGTCTGCATGATATGGCGAGCCATCCACTTGCCCAGCTTCAGCACGGTGAGCTTCTTGCGGAGACGACCCTGGCAGTCGCGATTCATGATGTCGGGGAGAGTGGAGGTGGTCAGAATTTCATCGATAGCGGGGCTGTTCAGCTTTTCACGAGCTTCTGCACTGGTGTGGAAGTGGGTGACGCCGAAGCACACGCGGTTGGGATGACCCTTCTTGATGTGTTCGCAGCACTGCACGATAGTAGTACCGGTACGGACCATGTCATCGAACACGATCACGTCCTTACCTTCAATTTCATCGATGCTGATGTCAGAAAGTTCCGGGTTGAAAGTCATGGAGATTTCACGTTCGCCAGTACGTACCTTGTCCATCACCACGCGCTTGCATTCGGGGAGCTGGAGAGCATCGAACACAGCGTTCATGAAAGGACGTGCGCCCTTATCCGGAGAAACGATCACCAGGTTGTTACCATCCTTACCAGTCTGCACGAAGTTGCTGTTCTTGATGTAGTGTGCATAGACATCGGTAGGAATCAGGTTGTGGAAATGACCTTCGAAAATATCGTTGAACAGGTTCTGAACCTTGATGCTGTGGTTGTGGCAGGTAACAACAGCGTCCACACCAGCCTTCTTCAGAAGATCGGCATAGAGCAAGCTAGTGAAAGCCTGACCATCAAACTTCTTGAGGTCGATATCCGGGCGATCCTTTTCCAGTTCGCCAATACGGTGGGGACCGCGGTCCTGTGCGGAGTAGAACAAATCCGGTTCTACGAGAACAACCTGTTCGGCACCGTTATCCTTGGCAGCGCGGGCCAGGATGCAGTTACGCATAGCGTAGTCGTTACGACTACGTTCATGGTTAGAAACAGAGCAGATCAAGACAATCTTGCCTTCCAGACGGCGGCCGATATGTTCGATATCATCGGCATCCAGCATATAGCGGGGGCAGAATTCAGAGTTGGCGAAAGTCTTCAGGGAGACCACGTCGGAAATGTCTTCGCGGAGACCGATGTACTGAGCCATATCAATGGCAAACGGATCATCGGTGAAGTTGCCGGTCACGATAAAACGATCTGACATAAGATTGCCTTAATTTAAGGTTTTTTGGGGGTTAGTGGCCCAAATATAGATAGATTAGGACATCCTTGCAAGTAAGGCAACGCAATACATATCTATTACACAAATTGATAGACAGCTTTTTGAGGGGATGATTCGTCGGGCAGGCCCCGCAAACCTGGGGACAGGCGGAAAGGCCGCCGGCAGGGTACGCCTTTCCCGGTAAGCCTCCTGCGACAGCTCATGGCCTGCGCCTAGCGACGGCAGGTGCGGTGGGCCGAAGCCGCGCCCATGTACGGCAGGCGATGCCCGCGTCGACGCCCCGGCGGCGGATACAAAAACAAAAAGCCCCCCGAGAGGTTTACCTCAAGGGGGGCGTGAATCCAGCGGCGACCTACTCTCCCGGACCCGTAGGCCAGGTACCATCGGCG